>NZ_JBGCUL010000353.1:0-4461 GCF_054177685.1 Pseudomonas sp. P5_A2_2 | reverse complement strand
ACAGAGATCCCTGTGGGAGCGGGCTTGCCCGCGAAGAGGCCCGCACCAACAGCACAAATCTCGACCCTTGATGCAAATCAAGATGCCCCACCCCGCCCTCGCATAAAGTGGCTGACACTGCCAGCCTATCCGGGGGAATGCCCGCATGATGCTCGACGCCATTCGTTGGGACACCGATCTGATCCGCCGTTATGACCTGGCGGGACCCCGCTACACCTCGTACCCGACCGCCGTGCAATTCAACAGCCAGGTCGGCACCTTTGACCTGCTTCATGCCCTGCGCGACAGCCGCAAGGCTCAACGCCCGTTGTCGCTGTACGTGCACGTGCCGTTCTGCGCGAACATTTGCTATTACTGCGCCTGCAACAAGGTCATCACCAAGGATCGCGGCCGGGCGCAGCCGTATTTGCAGCGCCTGGAACAGGAAATCCAGTTGATCGCCTGCCACCTCGACCCCACGCAGAAAGTCGAGCAACTGCATTTCGGTGGCGGCACGCCGACCTTTCTCAGCCACGACGAACTGCGCCAGTTGATGGCGCATTTGCGCAAACACTTCAATTTGCTGGACGACGACTCCGGCGACTACGGCATCGAGATCGACCCGCGCGAGGCCGACTGGTCGACCATGGGCCTGCTGCGCGAACTGGGTTTCAATCGGGTCAGTATCGGCCTGCAAGACCTCGACCCGGCGGTTCAGCGAGCGGTCAATCGTCTGCAAAGCCTGGAAGAAACCCGCGCGGTGATTGACGCCGCCCGCACCTTGCAATTTCGCTCGATCAACATCGACCTGATCTACGGACTGCCGAAACRGACGCCGGAAAACTTCGCCCGCACCGTCGAAGAGGTCATCCACCTGCAACCGGACAGGTTGTCGGTGTTCAACTACGCCCACCTGCCGGAACGCTTCATGCCGCAGCGGCGCATCAACAGCAATGAATTGCCGACACCCGCGCAGAAACTGGAAATGCTGCAGCGCACCATCGAGCAACTGATCACGGCCGGCTACCGCTACATCGGCATGGACCACTTCGCCCTGCCTGACGATGAGCTGGCGATTGCCCAGGAAGAATCGACCCTGCAACGCAATTTCCAGGGCTACACCACACACGGTCATTGCGATTTGATCGGCCTCGGCGTCTCGGCGATCAGCCAGATCGGCGATCTGTATTGCCAGAACAGCAGTGACCTGACCGGGTACCAGAACGCCCTTGCATCAATGCAACTGGCCACCAGCCGTGGCCTGCTGTGCAATGCCGATGACCGCCTGCGGCGCGCGGTCATTCAGCAATTGATCTGCAATTTCAGTCTCGAATTCGCCGGCATCGAACAAGCCTTCAACATCGATTTCCAGGGCTATTTCGGCGATCTCTGGCCCCAACTGCAAGACATGGCCAAAGACGGGTTGATTGAACTCGATCGAGACAGAATCACTATCCTGCCCGCCGGGCGACTGTTGGTGCGCTCGGTGTGCATGGTGTTCGACGCGTACCTGGAGCAACACAGCCGGCAACGGTTTTCACGGGTGATCTAGAGCGCTGCGACAAAAGCGCCACAGGCTGGCCTCAATGTCCTCGGGTGAGTTACCCTTACGTCTTATGTGTGAATTCCCACAAGGATTGAAGAAATGTCCGAGCCAGTAAAACTGCGCGCTCATAATCAAGCCCATTGCAAGGATTGCAGCCTGGCCCCTCTTTGCCTGCCACTTTCGCTGAACCTGGAAGACATGGACGCGCTGGACGAAATCGTCAAACGTGGCCGGCCGCTGAAAAAAGGCGAATTTCTGTTCCGTCAGGGCGATACCTTCGATTCTGTCTACGCAGTCCGTTCTGGCGCCCTCAAGACTTTCAGCCTGAGCGACACCGGTGAAGAACAGCTCACCGGTTTCCACCTGCCCAGCGAACTGGTCGGCCTGTCGGGCATGGACACCGAAAAGCACCCGGTGTCGGCACAAGCCCTGGAAACCACTTCGGTGTGTGAAATTCCTTTCGAACGCCTCGACGAACTGGCCCTGCAATTGCCGCAGTTGCGCCGTCAGCTGATGCGGGTGATGAGTCGTGAGATCCGTGACGATCAGCAGATGATGCTGCTGTTGTCGAAGAAGACGGCCGACGAACGCATCGCCACCTTCCTGGTCAACCTCTCGGCACGTTTCCGCGCCCGGGGCTTTTCCGCCAATCAGTTCCGCCTGAGCATGTCGCGCAACGAAATCGGCAACTACCTGGGCCTGGCGGTGGAGACCGTGTCCCGCGTCTTCACACGCTTCCAGCAAAACGAACTGATTGCGGCAGAAGGCAAGGAAATCCGGATTATTGACCCGATCCAGCTTTGTGCCCTGGCCGGCGGCTCCCTGGAAAGTTGAAACAAACCGTTGCGGCTGCGCGAAACGGTTCAGCCGCCGTTATACTGAGTCGTTTGCAGCCCTGCCAGGATTCTTCGACTATGGCCTTCGACTCCTTCGACATCAAATCCCTCATCCGCCCTGTCATCGACTTCCCGAAGCCGGGAGTGATCTTTCGCGACATCACCCCGCTGTTCCAGTCGCCCACGGCCCTGCGCCTGGTGATGGACAGCTTCGCCCACCGTTACGTCGAGGCTGACTTCACCCACGTCGGCGCTATGGACGCCCGTGGCTTCCTGATCGGTTCGGTACTGGCCTATCAGTTGAACAAGCCGCTGGTGCTGTTTCGCAAGCAAGGCAAGTTGCCCGCTGACGTGCTGGCCGAGGGCTATGCGACCGAATACGGCGAAGCCTTCCTGGAAGTGCACGCCGACAGCCTGTGCGAGGGGGATTCGGTGGTGATGTTCGATGACCTGATCGCGACCGGCGGCACCCTGATTGCCGCCGCCAACCTGATCCGTCGCATGGGCGCCCGGGTGCATGAAGCGGCGGCGATTATCGATCTGCCGGAACTGGGTGGCTCGCAGCGCCTGGAGGACATGGGTATTCCTACGTTTTGCCTGACGCAGTTTGCCCTTTCCGATAAGTAAGCGGCGTCTTAGCTGACGTCATCGCGGGCAAGCCCGCTCCCACAGTTTTCTTTGTCATGCACAAAACTTGTGTACGCCGCAGTTCCCTGTGGGAGCGGGCTTGCCCGCGATGGCGTCAGTGGCAACACCACTAAACTCAAGATCGACTCAAAGCCCCATCTGCTTGCTGATGATCTCGTTCATCACTTCCCGCGTCCCGCCGCCAATCGACAGGATCCGGTTGTCGCGGTACAGCCGCTCCACCAGGCTCTCGCGCATATAACCCAGCCCACCGAGTATCTGCACCGCATCGGTGACGATCCGGTCTGCGGTATCCGTCGCAAAATTCTTGGCCATGGAAATCTCCTTGATCACGCTCTGCCCCGCCGCCATCTTCGCGGCCTGGCGGTAAGTGAACTCCCGGGACACTTCCAGCGCGGTCGCCATCTCGGCGAGGCGATGCTTGATCACCTGAAACTTGCCGATCGGTTTGCCAAAGGCTTCGCGCTGGCGCGCCCACTTCAGGCTCTCCTCCAGCGCCAGCTGTGCGGTCATGTTGGCCATCAGCGCCAAGGCCAGGCGTTCGCTCTGGAAGTTGCCCATGATGCAGGCAAAGCCCATGTTCTCGGCGCCGATCAGGTTTCCTGCAGGCACCCGGCAATCATCGAAGAACAATTCGGCCGTGTCTGAGGCCCACCAGCCCATTTTCTTCAGTTGCCGCCCTACGGTGAAACCGGGCGTGCCCTTCTCGATCAGTAACAGGCTGATGCCACCGAAACCTGGCTCGCCCGTTCGCACCGCGACGGTATAGAAATCCGCGCGCACACCRCTGGTAATAAAGGTCTTGCTGCCACTGACCCGGTAGAAATCGCCATCGCGCATGGCACGGGTTTGCAGGTTGGCGACGTCGGAGCCGCCGCCGGGCTCGGTAATGGCCAGGGCGCTGATCTTCTCTCCCGACAGCACCTGCGGCAGCACACGATCACGCACTTCGGGCCGGGCCCACTTGAGAACGGGCGGCAAGCCGATATCCAGCGAGCCCAGGCCGGCAACCAACCCGCCTGAGCCGCAGCGCATCAACTCTTCACTGGCGGCCACCTTGGCGAACAGATCCCCTTCGTGGCTGCCTCCGTAAGCCTCCGGGTACCCGATGCCGAGAATCCCCGCTGCGCCGGCCTTGAGGTAGAGCTCACGAGGAAAGCTTTCGGCTTCTTCCCACTGCTCGATATCAGGAAGTATCTCGCGCTCGACGAAACGTCTGACGCTGTCGCGGACCAATTGGTGGCTGGGGTCGAAGTATTCCTGAAAGGCAGACATCGGCGAGCTCCACTGAAGGGGTCAGTGAAGTTAACCGAGCGCTTGCTTGGTTTTCAATAGAATTGTGAAACCGCGTCGCCTGCATCGCGAGCAAGCTCGCTCCCACATTGGTTTTGTGTACGCCGCAATACCCTGTGGGAGCGAGCTTGCTCCKGGCGGCGATCCGACGATGGCGTC
>NZ_JBGCUL010000352.1:0-8560 GCF_054177685.1 Pseudomonas sp. P5_A2_2 | reverse complement strand
CGATGAACCCTGGGGCCACCGAGTTTACCGTAATCGAACGCGAACCGACTTCACGCGCCAGAGCACGGCTGAAACCTTCCAGACCAGCCTTGGCGGCAGCGTAGTTTACTTGGCCTGCGTTGCCCATGGCACCCACAACCGAACCAATACTGATAATTCGGCCCCAACGGGCTTTGGTCATGCCGCGCAAAACRCCCTTGGACAGGCGGAACAGACTGTTCAGATTGGTATCGACAACGTCGTGCCACTCGTCGTCTTTCATGCGCATCATCAGGTTATCGCGGGTGATACCGGCATTGTTGACCAGGATCGCCGGCGCACCGAACTGCTCCTGGATGCTCGCCAGAACAGCCGCCACGGACTCGTCGCTGGTGACGTTGAGTTCCAGGCCAGTGCCCTGAATACCGTTTTCCTTCAGGGTCGCGGCAATGCGCTCGGCACCCGACGCGGAGGTCGCGGTACCCACAACGATGGCGCCCTGACGACCCAGTTCCAGGGCGATAGCCTGGCCGATGCCACGGCTCGCACCGGTGACCAGTGCAACTTTACCTTGCAGACTCATGCAAGCTTCTCCTGATTCAGGCCAACGCTGCACGGGCGGCAGCGAAAGCGTCTGGGGTATTGAGGTTGGATGTCGACACGCCTTCGGCGCAACGCTTGTTCAGACCCGCCAGCACTTTGCCCGGGCCGCACTCGACCAGATTGGTCGCGCCCTTGGCTGCCAGCGCCTGTACGGATTCGACCCAGCGTACTGGCTTGTACAGCTGTTCGAGCAGATCGCGCTTGAGGGTTTCCAGATCGGCCGACACCTGGGCACTGACGTTCTGCACCACAGGGATCTGTGGTGCCTGCCAGTCGATCGCGGCGATCGATTCGGCGAAACGCTCGGCAGCCGGACGCATGAGCTCGCAATGGGACGGCACGCTGACCGGCAACGGCATGGCGCGCTTGGCGCCACGCGCCTTGCAGCCTTCGATGGCGCGCTCGACGGCAGCCTTGGCACCGGCGATGACCACCTGGCCCGGCGAGTTGAAATTCACCGCGCTGACCACCTCGCCTTGCGCCGCTTCGGCACAGGCCGCCAGTACGTCGGCATCGTCCAGGCCCAGGATGGCAGCCATACCGCCTTGTCCGGCCGGCACGGCTTCCTGCATCAGCTGGCCACGACGCTCGACGAGCTTCACTGCATCGCCCAGGCTCAGACTGCCTGCCGCGACCAGCGCGCTGTATTCACCCAGGCTGTGACCGGCGACATAAGCCGGACGCGCACCACCTTCCGCCAGCCATAGACGCCACAGGGCGATCGAGGCGGTCAGAATGGCCGGTTGGGTTTTATCGGTTTGATTGAGTTGCTCTTCCGGCCCTTGCTGGGTCAGTGCCCACAGGTCGTAACCCAGTGCATCGGAAGCTTCTTTGAATGTTTCGAGAACAACCGGATGTTGCGCGCCCAGCTCGGCCAGCATGCCGAGGGACTGCGAACCCTGTCCTGGAAAGACGAATGCGAGGGAAGCAGACATGTAACAAGCCCCTAATGATCTTGTCGTCGGAGAATTGGCGTCCCGCTTGGGGGCGCAAGAAACTGACAGTTGGATGGCCCATCGAACCAACCGGTCACATTTAAGCATTGTCCGACGAAAACGCCTAAAGCAATAAATTCTCCAGACGACCGTGAATGCGTTCAGGCAGGTTTTCCTGAATTTCGATCAGTGCGCGCTGAATGGCGCTTTGAAAACCCTGCACTCCGGCAGAACCGTGGCTCTTCACCACGATCCCCTGCAATCCGAGAAAGCTCGCGCCGTTATGCCGGGCAGGTGCCAGATCGGCCTGCAGACGTTTCATCAAGGGCAGCGCCAGCGCGCCGACCACGCGAGAGGCCACGTTCTTCCTGAACAACGCCTCGATGCGCCCGRCAATCATGGTCGCCAGGCCTTCGCTGGATTTGAGCAGGATGTTGCCGACAAAACCGTCACACACCACCACATCCGCTTCGCCGCGGTACAAACCATCACCTTCGACGAAACCGATGTAATTGATGCCGCGAGCGGCCTGTAACAAAGTGGCGGCCAGCTTGACCTGCTGGTTGCCCTTGATGTCTTCGGTGCCGATATTCAGCAACGCCACCCGTGGACGCGCTATGCCCAGCGTTTGCGCAGCAACCGAGCCCATCACCGCAAACTGCAGCAGATGCTCGGCACTGCAATCGACGTTGGCACCCAGGTCGAGTAATTGGCAGTAACCCTTCTGTGTCGGAATCGCCGCCACCATGGCCGGACGATCAATACCCGGCAAGGTCTTGAGCACGAACCGCGACAACGCCATCAACGCCCCGGTATTGCCGGCACTGACACAGGCTTGGACTTTGCCGTCGCGCAACAATTCCAGGGCTACACGCATCGACGAGTCAGGTTTGCCACGCAAGGCCTGGGTGGGTTTTTCGTCCATGGTAATGACTTCGCTCGCAGGGGCAATCGACAGGCGCGCGCGATCCACAGCCGAATGGCCAGCGATCAATTCTTCAAGTAGGGAGGGTTGACCGACGAGGGTCAGGTGCAGCGAGGGTGTAGCAGACAGGCAAGCAAGGCTGGCCTGAACAATGCTGCGGGGACCGAAGTCCCCGCCCATTGCGTCAATCGCGATGACTTGAGCGGACAAGTGATTACTCGTCAGCGCCCTTGTCGATCACTTTACGACCACGGTATACGCCTTCTGGCGATACGTGGTGACGCAGGTGAACTTCACCGGTGGTTTTTTCTACAGACAGGGTGCTAGCCTCGAGAGCGTCGTGCGAACGGCGCATGTCACGGGCAGAGCGGGATTTTTTGTTCTGCTGAACAGCCATAATTGATTAACTCCTAAACGTTTGGGTCACGCTTTAACTGCGCCAATACACTGAACGGGTTGGACCGCGTTACCTCGTCCTCGCTCGGTTCGGGCTCATCTGCTCCCGCCGGCTGCTGGCATTCTTCCGGATGATGAGCAGGCACAATGGGCAAGGCGAGCAGAAGCTCCTCCTCGATCAGTGACTGCAGATCCAAAGGATCTTCGCCCAGTTCCAGCACGTCATAACCTTTCGGCAACGACTGGGTATTCGCACCCTCCTTCACCACGGCGTAACTGCATTCGCTATGGATCGGCAGGGTGACCAGCTCAAGACAACGCTGGCAAACCATTTTGACTTCAGTGTCGATAAAGCTGTGGATAACCACAGATTTACGTTCATCTCGTTCAAAAACGAATTTAGCCTGCACCGTACCGACATTGTCGGAAAGCGGGTCGCAGAGTCTCTCCAAATCGGCCAGCAGCATTTCACCTTGAAGGGTGGTGCCACGATCAGCCAATTTGCGCGGGTCAACGTGAGGTGGAATCGGGTCATTCAACATAGGCGCAGCATTATAGGGATGCACCCGCCCATGTCAAAGGAAATTCAGCCCTGTCCGTCACTTGGAAGCCTCGCTAGAATCCGCACCTGCCTTCTGGAGATGCGCATGCTGCCTTTATTACTCGCTTCTGGCTCGGTCTATCGCCGGGAATTGCTGGCCCGTTTGCAGTTGCCTTTCACGTGCAGCTCGCCGGATATCGACGAAAGCCATCGCCCTGGCGAATCCGCCATCGAACTGGTCAAGCGCCTCGCCGAAGAGAAAGCGCGCGCCCTGGCCGACAGCCATACCGCTCATCTGATAATCGGATCCGACCAGGTCGCCGTACTGGGAGAGCGGATTATCGGCAAGCCCCACACGTTCGAAAAAGCCCGTGAGCAACTACTGRCCGCCAGCGGTGCCCGCGTGACGTTCCTGACCGGCCTGGCCCTGCTCAACAGCCAGACCGGACACTGCCAGGTCGATTGCGTGCCGTTCACCGTACACATGCGCACACTCGATACGACCCGCATCGAACGCTACCTGCACGCCGAGCAACCCTACGACTGCGCAGGCAGCTTCAAGGCCGAAGGCCTGGGGGTCAGCCTGTTTCGCAGCACCGAGGGGCCTGACGCCACCAGCCTGATCGGCCTGCCACTGATTCGCCTGATCGACATGTTGCTGGCCGAAGGCGTGCAAATCCCCTGACCCCCAATAAAAAATCGGCCTCGCAAGCTCAAGCTCGCTCCCACAAGGTTTGCGGCGCTCAAACACTCAACTGACTGGCATTAGCCTCGCAGGCCGGTTTTTCATGTCACCGCAGTATCAGCGCAACGACGGACCGTTAAAGCCCATCCACATCGCCAAATGCTCAGCCACGCTGGCACCGAGCTTTTTCGAGAAGCGATCGAACGGCGACTCCTGCACAGTGAAGTCCACCAGCTCTTTCTCGCCGATCACATCCCGCGCAACCGAACTGGCATTACCCAGCCCATCGATCAACCCCAGCGGCAGCGCCTGCTCGCCGGACCAGACCAGACCGGAGAACAGCTCCGGATGATCCTTGTCCTTCAGGCGATCGCCGCGCCCCTGCTTGACGCTGCTGATGAACTGTTTGTGGGTCGTATCGAGCACGCCTTGCCAGAAGGCGGTTTCTTCCGGCTTTTGCGGCAGGAACGGATCGAGGAACGACTTGTGTGCGCCAGCGGTGTAGGTGCGCCGCTCGACGCCCAGCTTCTCCATGGTGCCGACAAAACCATAACCGGCCGCCGTCACACCGATGGAGCCGACCAGGCTGGCCTTGTCGGCGTAGATCTGATCTGCCGCGCTGGCGATGTAGTAAGCACCGGAAGCCCCGAGATCGGAAATGACCGCATACAGCCTGGTGTCCGGATGCAGGCCGCGCAGACGACGGATCTCGTCATAGACATAGCCCGACTRCACCGGACTGCCACCCGGGCTGTTGATGCGCAGGATGACGCCCTTGACCTTCTCGTCCTCGAAAGCCGCACGCAGGCTGCCAACGATAYTGTCTGCGCTGGCCGGCTCCTTGTCGGCAATCATGCCCGTCACATCGATCAGCGCCGTGTAATGAGCACTGCGGGTGGCGGCTTTTTCCATATCCATCAGCGGCGAAAACAGAATCATTGCGCCAATCAGATACACAAAAGTCAGCAGTTTGAAGAATATTCCCCAGCGACGGGACCGGCGCTGCTCCTGCACTCCGGCCAGCAGCGTCTTCTCCAGCAACTTCCAGCTTTTCTCGTCACCGCTCTCTGCGCTCGCCTTGGCGGGCGCCTTCCATTCGTCGGCCATGCCATCCACCCCAAAAACAACCGGTTAAGCCCGCTGACTCAGCCAGGCATGCAATTCTGAAAAACGATCGATGGCCAGCCGCGGCTCATACAACTTCAACGCATCGATCGATTGAGCGCCATAGCTGACAGCCACCGAACCCATGCCGGCGTTGCGCGCCATCTGCAAGTCAAAGGATGAATCACCAACCATCAACGCCTGCTCCGGGCGAACCTCGCAATGAGCGAGAATCTGCTCGAGCATCAGCGGATGGGGCTTGCTGGCGGTCTCGTCGGCAGCGCGGGTGATATCGAAATAATTCTCCCAGCCATGGGACTTCAACACCCGATCCAGCCCGCGACGGGCCTTGCCGGTCGCCACAGCCAGATGATAACCCTCGACACGAAATGCCTCGAGCGACTCGACCACGCCCTCGAACAGCGGCGAAGGCACAGCTTCCGACGCAATGTAATGTTCAGCATAGTGCTCACGGAACGCGATCAACTCGCCGTCACCAATCTCGGGATACAGCGTGCGGATCGCTTCCGGCAAGCCCAGACCGATAATGCCCTTGACGGCAAAATCATCGCGCAACTCAAACCCGGAACGCTGCGAGGCAACGTGCATCGCCTCGACAATCCGCCCAATGGAATCGGCCAGCGTGCCGTCCCAATCGAAGATCAGCAGCTTGTAATCAGATGGGCGCACTCAATCGCTCCACGGTTTTGGCCCACATCTCGTCGACCGGCGCTTGCAGCTTCAGCTCACCGCCATCGGGAAGTGGTACGGTCAGCATGTAGGCGTGCAGGAACAGACGCTTGCCGCCCAGATCACGAATTTCCTTACTGAAATCGTCATCGCCGTACTTGGTGTCGCCGGCAATGCAGTGCCCGGCGTGCAACGTGTGGACGCGGATCTGGTGAGTGCGACCGGTGATCGGCTTGGCTTCAATCAGAGTGGCAAAGTCGCCAAAGCGACGCAGGACCTTGAACACGGTCACAGACTCCTTGCCCTCCTCCTCGTCGACCTCGACCATGCGCTCACCGGAGCGCAGATTGCTCTTGCCGAGCGACGCTCGAACCTGCTTGATCGAGGACGCCCAGTTACCGCGAACCAGCGCCATATAGCGCTTATCGACGCCATCACCGCGCAAGGCCGTGTGCAAGTGACGCAGCATGCTGCGCTTCTTGGCGATCATCAGCAGGCCGGAGGTGTCACGGTCGAGACGATGAACCAGTTCGAGTTCCTTGCAATCGGGACGCAACTGACGAAAGGCTTCGATTACTCCGTAATTCAAGCCGCTGCCGCCATGAACGGCGATGCCGCAAGGCTTGTTGATCACGATCAGCGCCTTGTCTTCGAAGACAATCGAGGCTTCGAGTCGCTGCAGCAGGCCTTGTGCCAGCGGCACCGGCTCGTCGCGCTCAGGCACGCGAACCGGCGGCACGCGCACGATATCGCCCGCCTGCAGCTTGTACTCGGGCTTGATCCGACCTTTGTTCACGCGCACTTCGCCCTTACGCAAAATGCGGTAAATCAAGGTCTTGGGCACGCCTTTGAGTCGGGCGAGAAGGAAATTATCAATGCGTTGGCCGGCATATTCCGGCGAGACCTCAAGCAGTTGTACGCCTGGAGTCGGGAGGGTAGTCGTCGTCATGCCGCGGATGATAACAATTTTTTATGGAATTGAAGCACTTAATCATTGCTGCTATAGTCGCGAACGTCGCCAAAAGCGGCCTGGACAGCGGACCAACGGTCAAAAACCGGCCCTGACCAACGCAATTCACCAGGACGCGAGGCCGTCCTACGGGGCTTTCGCTACGTAACGGTGGAGTTTGCAGGTGTAACGAGCGCAGGTGACATGAGGCCTGAATCACGCCACAAAGCAGAGTATTCCACTCGTTTTGCGAGCCATATTCACGGCCAGTTCACAAAGTGCAGTCAGCTGCGAATGACCCCGAGCGAAGGCATCGGAAACAACGCCTAAATTAGCCATGATGCGTGACCTCCCCTTTCGGAGCTCACGGTAAATGCCAACCCGCTGCGGATTCTGCGCGCGGCAGCACCCGAATTATCAGGGATACGTGTAGGGTGGAGATGCACAACCGCCGGACTGTGTAGCAACAGGCTTTCTCAAGACGCTTCATCTCGTCCACAGCCGCTGGTTGATTCCTCCTCCTGACTGAGTGCTTAAGTAGCCACAGCAAGCAGGACGCGTACGTCGCGATGAAGGCCCACATTGGCCGGACTTCGCTGGACACGGGAAATGGCCAACCACTCCCGACGCACCTGACACCGACCGTGAGAAGTCGTGTGTGCCGAACGCCGTTTCCGGCAGCCCGGAAACCGACGGTACTACATGAAAAGAATGCTGATTAACGCAACTCAACCCGAAGAGTTGCGTGTTGCACTGGTAGATGGCCAGCGCCTCTATGACCTGGACATCGAATCCGGTGCACGCGAGCAGAAGAAGGCCAACATCTATAAAGGCCGGATTACTCGCATCGAACCAAGCCTCGAGGCTGCCTTTGTCGATTTCGGCTCTGAGCGCCACGGCTTCCTGCCCCTCAAAGAAATCTCCCGCGAATACTTCAAGAAAGCCCCCGAAGGTCGCGTCAACATCAAGGACGTCCTGAGCGAAGGCCAGGAAGTCATCGTTCAGGTCGAAAAAGAAGAACGTGGCAACAAGGGCGCCGCCCTGACCACCTTCATCAGCCTGGCCGGTCGTTACCTGGTACTGATGCCGAACAACCCGCGTGCCGGCGGTATTTCCCGTCGCATCGAAGGCGAAGAGCGCAACGAACTGCGTGAAGCCCTGAATGGCCTGGTTGCCCCGGCCGACATGGGCCTGATCGTGCGCACTGCCGGCCTGGGCCGCAGCAGCGAAGAAATGCAGTGGGACCTCGACTACCTGCTGCAACTCTGGACCGCCATCAAGGAAGCTTCGCTGGACCGCGCCGCGCCGTTCCTGATCTACCAGGAAAGCAACGTGATCATCCGCGCGATCCGCGACTACCTGCGCCAGGACATCGGCGAAGTGCTGATCGACAGCGTCGAAGCCCAGGACGAAGCCCTGACCTTCATCCGCCAGGTGATGCCGCAGTACGCCAGCAAGATCAAGCTGTACGAAGACAGCGTTCCGCTGTTCAACCGCTTCCAGATCGAAAGCCAGATCGAAACCGCTTTCCAGCGCGTCGTCGAACTGCCTTCCGGCGGTTCCATCGTCATCGACCCGACCGAAGCCCTGGTGTCCATCGACATCAACTCGGCGCGCGCCACCAAAGGCAGCGACATCGAAGAAACCGCCCTGCAAACCAACCTTGAAGCGGCCGAAGAAATCGCCCGTCAGTTGCGCCTGCGCGACATCGGCGGCCTGATCGTCATCGACTTCATCGACATGACCCCTGCCA
>NZ_JBGCUL010000351.1:0-4478 GCF_054177685.1 Pseudomonas sp. P5_A2_2 | reverse complement strand
CACCAGGAATATCCCCAGCAGATAGTCTTCACCTTCGTTCAGACCGTGCACCGGCAAGCTGGTCTCGATGCTCTGCTCGTCGACGTACTGCTTGATCTTGCCGTCGGAATCGCAGGTCAGGTCTTGCAGCACTGCACGGCGCAGCGGCTCTTCGTCGAGACGGTGCAGCGGCAGGATCGGCAGGACCTGGCCAATAGCCCAGGTGTCCGGCAGGCTCTGGAACACCGAGAAGTTGCAGATGTACTTGTCGGCCAGCTTGTCGTTGAGTTCGTCGAGCACCTGACGGTGGGAACGCTGACGGGCCTTCAACGAGTTGTGCAGGCGGCGGCAAACGGCGAAGTAGCATTGCTCGGCCAGGGCTTTTTGCGCCAGGGTCAGCTTGCCATCGGCGTATTGAGTGGCCACGTCGCTCATGTAGTGCGTGGCGCGCCAGTAGGTCTCGGTGACCATTTCGATGTCGGTCGGGCCTAGCAGGTCAACCAGCCACTGAACGGTTTCCGGCAGCTCTTCCTTGTTATCGATCTTCGGCACATCGTCGTTGTGTTTCTCGACGTCGGTCACCTGCACCACCAGCATGGCGTGGTGGGCGGTCAGGGAGCGGCCGCTTTCGGAGAAGATGTTCGGGTGCGGCAGGCTCTGCGCGTCGCAGAATTCCTTGAGCATCCCGACCACGACGCCGGCGTAATCGTCCATGTCGTAGTTGATCGAACTGGCGTTACGCGAGTGCGTGCCGTCGTAGTCCACGCCCAAGCCACCGCCGACGTCGATGTGGTCCACCGGCAGGCCAAGGTTGCGCAACTCGCCGTAGTAACGGATCGCTTCCTTGAAGCCGTGCTGGTAGTCCGCGAGGTTGGCAATCTGCGAGCCCATGTGGAAGTGCAGCAGGCGAATGCCCTGGTCCAGGCCGGCCGCGCGGAAACGCTCGACCACCGACAGCAGTTGCGCGGCCGACAGGCCGAACTTGGATTTCTCGCCGCCGGTGTCCGCCCACTTGCTCGAGGCCAGGGACGAGAGGCGCACGCGCAGGCCGACCTGAGGCTTGACCTTGAGCGAGGCCGCTTCTTCGATCACCAGACCAACTTCGGATTCTTTCTCGATCACGATGAACACGTTGTGGCCGAGCTTCTGGCCCATCAGCGCCAGACGGATGAACTCGCGGTCCTTGTAACCGTTGCAGACGATGGTGCCGCCCTTCGGCGCCAGTGCCAGCACCGCCAGCAGTTCGGGTTTGGACCCGGCTTCCAGGCCGATGGAAACGTTCTGGGTGGCGATGATGTTCTCGATCACCGCTTCCTGCTGGTTCACCTTGATCGGGTACAGCGCGGTGTACTTGCTCTGGTATTCCAGGCGCTCGATGTTGGCGTCGAACGCGCCGGTCAGCTGACGCACGCGGTCTTGCAGAATGTCCGGGAAACGGACCAGCAACGGCAAGGACAGGCCGCTTTTGCGCAGCTGGTCGACTTGCTCGAACAGGTCGATAGGCGAGCTGCTCGGACCGTTCGGACGAACTTCGACGCGACCGGCGTCATTGATCGCGAAATACCCGGCCCCCCAATGGCGAATCCCGTAAACACTGCGGCTGTCCGCAACTGTCCATTGGCTGCCATCGTCTTTGCGTGTGCGTCGTACGGACATCGAAGTCCCCTATAAAGAAGTCATAGTGCGTCGCCTGGGTTCAGGCCGGCGCAGTCTAAAGAATGAAAATGACGGTTCGTCAACGAGGCAATAGACCCCGCCGACCGCAACGAGTTTAGAAACCGGTCATGAACAGGCTCTGTGAAAACCATGTGGCTGACGCCAGGCCTGAATGCCATCAGGACCGGATCAAACCGAGGGTGGTTTTCACAGAGGCTGCTAGCCGCCGGACTTCTTCGCTTTGAAACCGAGCTTGATCAGTTCTGCCAAGAGTAGCTCGACATGATCGCCCTGGATTTCGATGACACCGTCTTTCAACGCCCCACCGGTACCGCAACGTTTCTTCAACGTCGTGGCCAGTTCCTTGAGCGCGTCTTCAGCCAATGGCACGCCGGTGATGGTGGTCACCGTCTTGCCGCCACGGCCCTTGCTTTCGCGACGCACGCGTGCGATGCCGTCGCCGGCAGGGATAACGGTCTGTTTGCAGATGCAGGCGTCCACCGGTTTACTGCATTCCGGGCAATGACGACCTGCGTCGGTGGAAAATACCAGGCCGCCCAAGGCGGCGAAGGATGCGGCTTTTTTGGCCACCGGCAATCCTCTTCGGAGGACAAAGACTGGTCGCAGCACTTGGGAAGTGCTATCGACCGCGAAGCCCCACTCAGGCAGGGGCAGCGCTACTGAATCGGTACAACATTCACTTCACTGTAGGAGCGAGCTCGCTCGCGATGAACTCAAAGACGATGCGTTCATTCTGGATGCCTGCGTTATCGTTGACGTCCATCGTGAGCAAGCTCGCTCCTACAACAACAAGCAATACCGGTTCAGTTTGAAAAGGTCGCGCAGTGTAACGGCAAAAACGCCGATTGCTAAGAGCCAATCGGCGCCAATTTATAGCTGTTTTGCGACGTCGTTCCGGCGTGAGCGCAAATAGCGCTTCAACGCAGCCAGAGAGTCCGGGCAATAAGGCTTTTGCCCGATTTCCAGCATGACCTGATCAATGGGGATAAAGCGCGCTTCGAGCACCTCTTCCGGTTGCAGGATCAACGGACCATCCCACACCGCCGAGAACGCCGAACACCACAGGCGATTGCCGGTGTCCTCGAAGAAAAAGTGGTCATGGGCGGTCAGTTCCACGCCACTCACGCCCAATTCTTCCTCCAGCTCCCGGGCCGCCGACTCGGCGTAGGTTTCACTGGCGAGCACCATGCCGCCCGCCGCAACGTCCCAGTAACCGGGATAGATCGCCTTGCTCAGGGTGCGGCGATGCACGCACAACTCGCCAGCGGAATTGAACAACATGATGTAGGTGCCGCGCCCGATCAGCCCGCGCTCGCGCAAGTCGGAACGGACCAGGGCGCCGAGCAGGTTGTCCTGTTCGTCGACCCAGGCGATCTGTTCGGCATCGGACGCCGCGCGGTGCGCGGCTTCTCTGGCGTTATCGACCATGACTCAGCCCTGATTGAGCAATTGACGCAAATCGATCACCGCGGCGTTGGCCCGGGAAATGTAATTGGCCATGACCAGCGAGTGGTTGGCCAGTACGCCGAAGCCGCTGCCGTTGAGGATCATCGGGCTCCATACCGGCTCCTGCGACGCCTCCAGTTCACGAATGATCTGGCGCACGCTGACGGTGGCGTTCTTCTTGGCCAGCACATCGGCGAAGTCGACTTCGATGGCGCGCAGCAAATGCGACAACGCCCAGGCCTGGCCGCGGGCTTCGTAGAACACGTTGTCGATCTGCAGCCATGGGGTTTCAACGATTTCTTCGTCGACCTGCGGCGCGACGCCCGGTGCCACCACCTCGGTTTTCAACGCGGTGTTGAGCTTGACCCGGCCCACACTGGCCGACAGTCGTTGCGACAGCGAACCCAGACGGGTGCCGACATCACCCAGCCAGTTGTTCAGGTTATCGGCGCGGGCATAGAACAGCGCGCTCTTCTGGTTCGGATCGGACAGGCGCGCCTGATAGCGGCTCAGGGAGTTGATGCCTTCCTGATATTCGGACTCGCTGGACGGCAGCACCCAGCTCTTGTTGTCGAAGTTGAAACGCGGCTCGGCCTTGGCCAGGTCGGCGTCTTCGGCGGACTGCGACTGCGAACGGGCGAAGTCTTTACGCATTGCCCGGCTCAGGTCGCGGACCTGCACCAGCACGCCGTATTCCCAGCTCGGCATGTTGTCCATCCACAGGCCTGGCGGGAATCGGTCGTTGGAAATATAGCCGCCCGGCTTGGTCAGCAAGGTGCCGGCGACGGTCTTCAGGGTTTCCACTGTGGTGTAGCCAACGACCATCTGCTTGCCTTCTTTCTCGGCCGCCAGTTGAGCGGTCTGCTGGACCGGGAACAGCGCCGGCTCCTGGCTCCAGTACCAGCCCAGGACACTCGCCACCAACAGGTAGATGCCCAGCAAAGTGGCCAGCGCCCGGCTGAACAGCAGACCGCCCAGATAACTGCGGGTCTCCGACTTCGGTTCAGCGGCACGTTCAGGCGCACTGCCTGTGCGGTTCTTCCAGTCCAGCATAGCGATATCCTTTCAAGCTCTTGAGGTCAACGGTTCGACCACAACCATACAACAACGTGCCTTGGCCCGGCACCCGCCATCGCACCGATGCGGAAAATTACCGGTCTTGCGGATGAAAAGAGTTCCCGCCCACCAGATGACTGTGTTGCCGTCGAAATCCTCCTAATGGTTTGGATGACACGCCCCAAGGGAATCCCTGCCCCCTGAGGCCAATAAAAACTGGCCGATCCACACCGCTCAGACAGCCGTAAATGGCCAATGGTCTGTTACCCGCCAATTGCCGCCCTGCGCCCGTCAAGCGCCCTGATTCACGGCACTTCGCC
>NZ_JBGCUL010000350.1:0-4491 GCF_054177685.1 Pseudomonas sp. P5_A2_2 | reverse complement strand
GTGGCACCGAGCCCGGCCCGGTACTGGCCCATCTGGAGTTGCTGACCGGCAGCCCGTTACCTGAACACCACAGCGAAGTGATCGAAGACCAGGACTGGGAACGCAGCTGGATGGACGGTTTCCAGCCAATGCGGTTCGGCCAGCGCCTGTGGATCGTGCCGAGCTGGCACGCCGCGCCAGAGCCTGACGCAGTGAATCTGCTGCTGGACCCGGGCCTGGCATTCGGTACCGGCACCCACCCGACCACCGCACTGTGCCTGGAATGGCTCGACGGTCAGGACCTGAAGGACTGCAACGTCCTGGACTTCGGTTGCGGCTCGGGGATCCTGGCGATTGCCGCCCTGCTGCTGGGCGCCAAGAACGCGGTCGGCACCGACATCGACGTGCAGGCGCTGGAAGCTTCCCGCGACAATGCCGGGCGCAACCATATTGCTGACGAGCTCTTCCCGCTGTATTTGCCCGAAGACTTGCCGCAGGTTCAGGCCGATGTGCTGGTGGCCAACATTCTCGCCGGCCCGCTAGTGTCCCTGGCACCGCAGTTGTCCGGCCTGGTCAAGTCCGGCGGTCGCCTGGCGCTGTCGGGCATCCTCGCCGAACAGGGCGATGAAGTCGCTGCCGCCTACGCCAGGGACTTCGATCTGGATCCGATCGCCAATCGCGATGGCTGGGTACGCATCACTGGCCGTCGGCGCTAGAATGGCCGTCTGCATAATCCGGAAAGCCGCATGACCGATAGCTTCGTCACCCAGTGCCCGCATTGCCAAACCAGCTTCCGCGTCAGCCATGCTCAGTTGAGCGTGGCGCGTGGCGTGGTTCGCTGCGGCTCCTGCCTGCAGGTGTTCAATGCCGCCAGGCAGCTGCTTGAGCAGGCCGGCAAGGAACCACCGGCAACGCAGCCGCTTCCGCCTGAGCAGCCTGCGCAGCCCCTCGAAGCATCGCCGCCGCGCGCCATTAGCCAAAAGCAGTGGAGCGCCACCGAGCTGGATCTGGACAGTCTCGACCTCGACGAAGAACTCGCCCGGCTCGAACAGCGAGAAATCCAGCCGGCCACCGAGCTCGGCCGCCATCGCGACGACTCGCTGAGCGCCCGCCGCGACAGCTCCGGGCAGGATGACGAGGAGCCGTGGTCCGACAGCCTGTTCAGTGAGTCGGCGGCCGACCGTGCGCTTCTCGACGAACCGCTCGACAGCCTTGAAACGCCAGAGCCGACGATCGAACCGGGCAAAACCTCGCGCACCGAACCTTCGCTGTCCCTGGAACCGGTTGATCTCGACGACGAGCCGCAACCACCCCAGCTGCGCCTGAACGACCCTCTCGATGCGCCGCTGAACCACGAACGCCTGTCAGCCGCCGACGAGAACGAAACCGACGACAACCTGCCCTCGATCGAACCGCTGCGCAAGCGACGCGAACGTAGCGAGCCGGGCGTGCGTGCCGAAGTGCTGCAAGACCTGACCGACGACCCACTGCAACTGGACTGGCAAAAACGCCGCTCGCCCTGGGGCCGACGGTTGTTATGGTTGCTGCTGGTGCTGATTGCTGCTGGCGCCCTCGCCGGCCAGTACATCGCCTACCATTTCGACGAACTGGCGCGACAGGATCAGTATCGCCCGTGGTTCCAGCAACTGTGCCCGCAAATCGGCTGCACCGTGCCTTCCAAGGTCGACATCGCGAAAATCAAGAGCAGCAACCTGGTGGTGCGCAGCCATCCCGAGTTCAATGGCGCCCTGGTGGTCGATGCGATCATCTATAACCGCGCGCCCTTCTCCCAGCCCTTCCCGCTGTTGGAACTGCGCTTCGCCGACCTCAATGGCCACCTGATCGCCAGTCGCCGCTTCAAACCCGGCGAGTACCTCAATGGCGACCTCGAAGGCATGGCGGAAATGCCCCCGCAAACGCCGATCCACATCGCCCTGGACATTCTCGACCCCGGCGCCAAGGCCGTGAACTACAGTCTGAGCTTCCACTCTCCGGAGTGAAACGCTTCTTTGCACCCGGATTGACATTGGCGCTCTGACTCCCCCTGGCCAACCAAACCATGGGTAATAACAGAATAACTGTTCAGATTTTGTTCAATTCAGCCTTTATCCAGTCATCGAGAGCGGGTATCATGCCAACCCTTTTTCGAACTCTCATGATCCGGCCCCACAACAGGGAAGTCCTATGTCGGCGGTACGCATCGGCCCATACACATTACACAACAGCTTGATCCTCGCCCCCATGGCGGGCGTCACCGACCAGCCCTTTCGTCAGCTGTGCAAGCGCTTGGGCGCGGGACTGGTCGTCTCGGAAATGGTCACCAGCGACATGAGCTTGTGGAACACCCGAAAGTCGCGCATGCGCATGATCCACGAAGGTGATCCCGAGCCACGCTCGGTACAGATCGCCGGTGGGGACGCGCAGATGCTGGCGGACGCCGCCCGTGCCAACGTTGAAATGGGCGCGCAGATTATTGATATCAACATGGGCTGTCCGGCAAAAAAAGTCTGCAACAAGGCTGCCGGTTCCGCACTGTTGAAGGATGAATCCCTGGTAACCGAGATCCTGCAGGCCGTCGTGGCTGCGGTCGATGTGCCGGTTACCCTGAAGATCCGGACCGGTTGGGACCGGGACAACAAGAACGGCCTGACGGTGGCGAAGATCGCCGAACAGGCAGGCATTACGGCGCTGGCGGTGCATGGCCGCACCCGTGCCGACCTGTACACCGGTGAAGCCGAGTACGACACCATTGCCGCGATCAAGCAGGCGGTGTCGATTCCGGTCTTCGCCAATGGCGATATCGATTCGCCGGAAAAAGCCCGGTACGTGCTCGACGCGACCGGTGCCGATGGTTTGTTGATTGGTCGGGCTGCCCAGGGGCGGCCATGGATTTTTCGCGAGATCGACCATTTCCTGCGTACCGGCGAGAAGCTCCCGGCGCTGGAACTGATCGAGGTGGAACGCATTCTGCTAGAGCATCTGGCCGCCCTGCACGCCTTCTATGGCGATGTCATGGGTGTGCGCATTGCTCGAAAGCATGTGGGCTGGTATCTCGCAACCCTGCCGGGCGCCAGGGAGTTTCGCGCCCACTTCAATCGTTTGGATGGTACGGATACACAATGCGCCAACGTTCGGGCGTTTTTCGCCGAGCGTTACAAGAGCCTGACAGGGGACGGAGAGTGGGTGGCCGCATGACGATGATGACCGAGACTTTAGTGAGTGGAACAACACCCGTGAGCGACAACGTAAATTTGAAACAGCACCTCAATACGCCGAGCGAAGAAGGCCAGACCCTTCGCGGGAGTGTCGAGAAGGCGCTGCACAATTATTTCGCCCACCTTGAGGGCGCTGCCGTCACGGATGTGTACAACCTGGTGCTCTCCGAAGTCGAGGCTCCCCTGCTCGAGTGCGTGATGAATTACGTCAAGGGCAACCAGACCAAGGCCAGCGAGATGCTCGGACTGAACCGGGGCACGCTGCGCAAGAAACTCAAGCAGTACGACTTGCTGTAAGCATTCAATCAAACCAGAAAGGCGCCCGCGTAAACCGGTCGCCTTTTTTGCTGACTTCCTTTGCTTTTGATGGAAATTGAGATGACCGACCAGACCACCCGCCTGCCGATCCGCCGCGCCTTGATCAGCGTTTCCGACAAGACCGGGATCCTCGAATTCGCCAAGGAGCTTGAAGCCCTGGGCGTCGAGATCCTCTCCACCGGCGGGACGTTCAAGCTGCTGCAGGACAACGGCGTTGCCGCAGTGGAAGTCGCGGATTACACAGGTTTTGCGGAAATGATGGACGGCCGGGTGAAGACCCTGCACCCGAAAATCCACGGCGGGATCCTCGGTCGTCGCGGCATCGACGACGCCATCATGAACGAGCACGGCATCAAGCCGATCGACCTGGTAGCGGTCAACCTGTACCCGTTCGAAGCCACCATCAACAAGCCTGGCTGCGACCTGCCGACCGCCATCGAGAATATCGACATCGGCGGCCCGACCATGGTCCGCTCGGCAGCCAAGAACCACAAAGACGTGGCCATCGTGGTCAACGCCAGCGATTACGCCAGTGTCCTGGAAAACCTCAAGGCCGGTGGCCTGACCTACGCTCAGCGTTTCGACCTGATGCTCAAGGCCTTCGAACACACCGCGGCCTATGACGGCATGATCGCCAACTACATGGGCACCGTAAACCAGGCTGCCGAGACCCTGAGCACCGAAGGTCGCAGCGAATTCCCGCGCACCTTCAACAGCCAGTTCATCAAGGCCCAGGAAATGCGCTACGGCGAGAACCCGCACCAGAGCGCGGCGTTCTACGTGGAGGCCAAGCCTGCCGAAGTCGGTATCGCCACCGCGACCCAACTGCAAGGCAAGGAACTGTCGTACAACAACGTGGCCGACACCGACGCCGCGCTGGAATGCGTGAAGAGCTTCGTCAAGCCGGCTTGCGTGATCGTCAAGCACGCCAACCCGTGCGGCGTGGCTGTCAGTCCTGATGCCGAAGGCGGCATCCGCA
>NZ_JBGCUL010000349.1:0-4498 GCF_054177685.1 Pseudomonas sp. P5_A2_2 | reverse complement strand
GGTCATTGATGCGCAAGACTTCTTCGCGGCCCTGGGAGGCAACCGGTGTGAACGGCACCGGGTTGTCGCCATTCTTCTCACGGAAGAGGAAAGCACCGCGTCCTGACTCCCGGGCTTCGGCGCGCTCGAATACATGGTTCACCGCGTTGACCATGCCATGGCTTGAGCGGAAGTTGGTGCCCAGGGTGTGCAGGCGGCCAGTGGTGGCCTGGCGGGCGCGCAGGTAGGTATGGATGTCGGCACCGCGAAAAGCGTAGATCGCCTGTTTCGGATCGCCGATCAGGAACAGACCGCACTCGGGGCTGTTCTCTTCAATGCGGTAGATGCTCTCGAAGATCCGGTATTGCACCGGGTCGGTGTCCTGGAACTCATCGATCAGGGCGACCGGAAACTGTTCACGGATCAGGGTTGCCAGTCGCTCGCCGCCATCGGACTGCAAGGCCGCATCAAGGCGCAACAACATGTCGTCGAAACCCATTTCCGCGCGGCGACGCTTCTCTTCCTCGAATCGCGCCCCGACCCAGCGGGCCGCATGTTGCAGCACGGCGGCATCAGGCGTTGGCAACCCATCGAGACAGGCCTTGAGGCCGGCCATCGCATCGAGCCCCGGATGTCGAGGCGCTTCGCCCTTCCAGGCTTCGGCCATGCCATCAGGGGTCAGGCGCGTGAAGCCAGTACCGATATCCAGTTGCTCAAGGGATTCGTCTTCGGCCCAGGCCTTGATCTTTTCGAACCAGGGCTCGAAGTAGCGTGCCTGCATCTTGCGACCGTCGACACTCTTGCTGGCAACGCCCTGGTGGCAGATGGAAAGCAACTCGTCAGCCCAACGGAGCCAGGGCTGCTTGAGTTCGATCAGGGCAACCCGTCGCTCTTGCAGGCATTGCGAAATCACTTGCGCGGGCTCTTTCCCTTCAAGCGTATCCCGCTCGCTGGCGAACAGTGCACGAATCCGCGGCAACAACGCCGCCGGTCCACCCCAATTGCTGCGCACCCAATTCAAGGCGTCACCTTGCATCGGGTAACAGAACAGCCGCCAGTAATCGCGCAGGACTTCCCCCAGCAAGTCGCTGTGGTCGGTTTCCAGGGTCTGGGTGAACAGGCTGCCGCTGTCGAATGCGTGTTCGCGCAACATGCGCTGGCACCAACTGTGGATGGTCGACACCGCCGCCTCGTCCATCCACTGAGCGGCGATATCCAGGCGGTTTGCGCACCCGGGCCATTGCTCGGGCGAGTACTGATCGCGCAACTCGGCAATCAGGCTGTCGGGGGCCGGTGTTTCATCGCGAAAATAGCGTGCGGCCTCGGCGAGCCGCGTGCGAATGCGTTCGCGCAGCTCTTTGGTAGCGGCGTCGGTGAAGGTCACGACGAGGATTTGCGGTGGCAATAACTCTCGCCCGAACCCCGAGCCCTCGTCACCATGGCCAAGGACCAGGCGCAGATACAGTGCGGAAATAGTGAACGTCTTACCGGTCCCGGCGCTGGCTTCGATCAATTGACTGCCACGCAGCGGGAATGCCAGGGCCAGAGGTGTCTTCGTGCTCATCAGCGCGACTCCTCGCTGGACAGTGAACGCCAGGGTGCTTCAAGAAGCGGGCGATAAAGCGCGTCACACCACTGGGGGAACGTCTCATCGGCGACCAAGGCATCGTAATCGGTGAATTGTCGGGCGAGTGCCGGGCTTTCGCGACGCTCCCCGTCCGTCGTCTGCCCATCACCTTCATAGGCCTTGCGCGCAGCGGAATCGGCCTTGATCGGGTCGGTTTGCCCCAGCCACGCAAAGGCTGTTTTGACCGCGATCGGCAGAGGCTGGCGCATACCCGACTGCCAGGCCATCAACAGGTCACCCAGAGTTTTCCGCGCTGTGGACTCATCCATCGGTTCGAGCAACAGACTGTCGTCGCTGGCCACCAGTGCGGTGGTCAGCGCCATGCCACTGGCACAAGCCACCAGATGGGTGAGCCACGGGCGTGTCAGTCGATGCCATTTGCGTGACTTGATCGAGCCAATACTGTTGGGGATTGTAGTGATAGACAGCAATCCGCCATCGGCGCGCTGATGCAGGCCGCTGAGCCAGCCCTCGATGTGCAGGCCTTGCAGTTCAAGATCGACGGGCAACGCACTGCTGAGCGGTGTTGGCCACAACGCCAGGAGCTGTTGGTGGCGTTGCAGCAAGTCAGGCAATGGCTCGATCAACTCGCGTTGCAGGCACTCACCGAATCCGGCCATGGGCAGCAGCCCGCTGTTTTGCAGACGTTTCGCCTGATCTTCCAGTGCCTGTCCGGTATTTCCAGGATCTGCCAGCGCCGCTTCGAGCAAACGGTCGCTGAGGCTGTAACGCTGCAACGCATCCAGGACAAAGGGTTCTTCATCGGCCAACGGCACTTCGGCCGCCTCGAAGAAGACCTTCAGTCGCTGGCTGAAAAAGTGCCGCACCGGGTTGCGCAGGAAATCCTGCAGTTGACCGAGGCTCAGTGGTTCGTCCTGAACGTGAGGCCCGAGCACTTCGGCGCTTGCCTGTTGCTCTGTCGCCTGATGAAGGACCTGCCATTCGGTGGCGTAGCTGAACGACTCATCCCCTTCGTGAAAGTAGCGGGCACTGAAAGGCTGCAACGGGTGTTCCCGGGTCATGGCCTCCAGCAGGTCATTGTCGCTTTGAGACAATCGCCAACCGCTGGCCAAGTGGTCGCGTAACTGGCCGATCAGCACCGACGCAGGCCTCTCGCTGTTATCGCGGATGCTGCGGCCCACCCAACTGATGTAGAGCTGGTCCCGTGCCGACAACAAGGCTTCCRGTAGCAGGTAGCGGTCATCTTCGCGCCGGGAGCGGTCACCGGGACGGTAATCACTGCCCATCAGATCGAAATCCAGCGGCGGTTGCGCGCGCGGGTAATCGCCATCATTCATGCCCAACAGGCACACAAGTTTGAACGGGATGGCGCGCATGGGCATCAAGGTGCAGAAGTTGACCGCTCCGGCCAGAAAGCGTTGGGACAAACGGCCCTGATCCAGACCTGCCAGCCAGGCTTCGCGAACTACGGTCAGCGGCAATTCGTCCTGCAACCCGACGGATTCGCAGGTCTCGAGCCAGGTCTCACGCAGCTCTTCGAGCTGAGCCAGCAAGTAGTCATCGTGTTCGTTACTGGCAAGGAAGAACAACTGCACCAACGCCTGCAAGCGCAAGCCCCATTGCCCCGGCGATGCAGGCTGAGAAAGTTCGTGGTGAGCCACTTCCAGCGCATCCAGCAACGCAACCAATGGACCAATGAGCGCGGCGTCCAGACCACCGATTTCGTCGTAGGGTTCGATACCCTCATAAGCATCGGCGCTGCCAACGGCATAACCGAGCAACATCCGTCGCAAGCCGAAACGCCAGCTGTTTTGCTCCAACTCATTCGGTAGCCCGAGCCCGGCACGTTGCTCGGCATTCATGCCCCAGCGAATGCCGGCGCCTTCGATCCAGCGGTGCAGCGTCGGCAGGTCAGGCTCCTCGACACCAAAGCGTGCGCGCAATGCGGGGACGTCCAGCAGATCGAGAATCTCACTGACGGGGAATCGGCTGTCAGGCAGCTTTAGCAGGTGCTCGACAGCAATCAGCAATGGATCGCGACCACGCTGGCCCTGGTCAGCCAGGGTAAATGGAATGAAGCGCGGATCCTGGCGGTCAAGCTGACCAAACACGGCACGAATATGCGGTGCGTAGCTGTCGATGTCCGGCACCATCACGATGATGTCCCGGGGCCGTAATTTCGGGTCGGCGCTGAAGCGCGCGAGCAGTTGATCGTGGAGGATCTCGACTTCTCGCTGGGCGCTATGGGCGATGTGAAAACGGATCGATTCGTCCTGCTCAAGATCGATAGCCGGCCAACGCTCCCGAGTCTCGTTGAGAGGGCGCAGTTCGAGGATGTCATCCTGCAACTGGTTGAGCACGTTCAGCGGCTGACCGTCACTGAACAGGTCGATACGCCCGTCGCGGAATGCCGAACGATAGCTGTTGGGATCGTCATAACTGTCGAGCAGGTTGATATAGTCCCGCCCCTGCTTGCCCCACGCGGCCAGCAGCGGGTGAGCATGCTGATGCAGGGTTTGCGGATCGATCACTACCGGCATGCCGCTCTTGCGGGCCTGACGCTTGTATTGATGCCGCAATAGGTCTTTATCGGCGACGATGTCCGCCCAATGGTGACGACAGGGATTGTGTACGCACAGCAAAACCTGGCTGAATCGTGCCAGTCCCGCCAGTGCTTCCAGGGCTTGAGCAGGCAAGGAAGAAATCCCGAAAACGATCACTCGCGAGGGTAATCCCTTGGGGGCTGTTTCGAGATGGTTGATACGCTCGACAAATCGCTGATGGACGCCGGCACGGCTTTGCGCCATGCCTTCTGCCCCCACATCCAGCAAGAGTGCGCGCCATAACTCTGCCTGCCAGCAATTGGCCGGGGTCAAGGGTTTGGCTTCGCCCCTGGCGTTTCTTGTTTGATGTCGGCCTTCTGCCCAGTCT
>NZ_JBGCUL010000348.1:0-4499 GCF_054177685.1 Pseudomonas sp. P5_A2_2 | reverse complement strand
CTCCTACACGCTTTGTTACGGGTGCCCTTCACAGGGTGAAACGGGAAACCGGTGAATCATGTGCTTTACTCTTAAGCCATGTCAGTCCGGTGCTGCCCCCGCAACGGTAAGCGAGCGAAGCGTCAGATCCACTGTGCCACTACGGCATGGGAAGGTGGCGCTTGCAGGATCAGGCAAACGCCTGCGCCCCTCGTGAGCCCGGAGACCGGCCCGCAACACAAAGTGACCAGTACGATCACTGAACCAACAAACCCGCGGTGGGCGGGCGCTGTTTGAACCTCTGCGCGGCTGGTCGTGCGGGGGTTTGCATGCGCTCTTATTCCCCGCTGACAGACCAGAGGGAAACGCCATGTCGATCATCAGCAGCGCCGAACACACATCCGCGAGCACCACCTCAACCCTGACCCAACGTCTGAGCGCCGCCGTCTGCGCGTCGATCCTGGGTGCGTGCCTGGTGTATTTCGCCGGTTTCTCGCACATCGAAGCAGTGCACAACGCCGCCCACGATACCCGTCACAGCTCCGCGTTCCCGTGCCATTGAGAGCTGTCGACATGATCAAGCGTATTGCGCAAACCGCAGGTTTCACCGGGCTGCTGGCCGCCCTGCTGCTGACCCTGCTGCAAAGCTTCTGGGTCGCTCCGCTGATATTGCAGGCCGAGACTTACGAAAAAGCCGAACCGGCCGCTGTTGAAATGCATGAGCACGCCGACGGTGCGATGGCTGCCCACACTCACGATGCGCAAGCCTGGGAGCCGGAAGACGGCTGGCAGCGCGTGCTGTCGACCACCGGCGGCAATCTGGTGGTAGCGGTCGGTTTCGCCCTGATGCTCGCCGGCCTGTACACCTTGCGTGCGCCGACCAAAACCTCCCAGGGCCTGCTCTGGGGCCTGGCCGGTTATGCGACGTTCGTGCTCGCACCGACGCTCGGCCTGCCACCTGAATTGCCCGGCACTGCCGCAGCCGATCTGGCACAACGGCAACTGTGGTGGATCGGCACCGCCGCCTCCACCGCCGTCGGTATCGCCCTGATCGTATTCAGCCGTCACTGGCTGATGAAAGTCCTCGGTGTGGCAATCCTTGCCGTTCCTCATGTGATTGGCGCACCGCAACCGCAAGTGCATTCGATGCTCGCTCCAGAGGCGCTGGAAACCCAGTTCAAAGTCGCTTCGCAACTGACCAACGTGGCGTTCTGGCTGGCCCTGGGCCTGATCAGCGCCTGGTTGTTCCGTCGTAAAAGCGATGGACAATACCACGCATGACTGACGTCAGCACAGCACCGACCCTGGTGGTCGGCCTGGGCTGCCAACGGGGCTGCCCCGTCAGCACGTTGCTGGCGCTRCTCGATCAGGCACTGGAGGCGCACCAGATTGCTCGTCATGAAATCAAGGCCCTGGCCAGCATCGACTCGAAGCGTGACGAACCTGCGCTAATCGAACTGGCTCAGCAGCTTGGCCTGGAGTTGATGTATTTCAGCAGTGAACAACTGGCCGCATATGAACCGCAACTCAGTCATCAATCGCAAATAGCGTTTGAACGCACCGGTTGCTACGGCGTGGCGGAAAGCGCCGCACTGGCCCTGGCGGAACAACTGGCCCAGGCCCCGGCAAAACTGCTGATTCCACGACAAAAATATGCTCAGGCAACCTTGGCATTGGCCGGCGCTGCGTAAAAAACCGATAATCCCCGCCTTCGATCATGAACACTCTTCATCTGAAGCCCTGCTCAGTCCCTTTTTCCCCACAGGAACCGACGATGACCGTCTACTWCATTGGCGCAGGTCCCGGCGACCCCGAACTGATTACCGTCAAGGGCCAGCGGCTGATTCGCAGCTGTCCGGTGATCATTTATGCCGGCTCCCTGGTGCCTGCCGCCGTACTGGAAGGTCATTGTGCCGAACAGGTGGTCAACAGCGCCGAACTGCACCTGGAACAGATCATCGACCTGATCAAGAGCGCCCACGCCAAAGGCCAGGATGTTGCCCGGGTGCACTCCGGCGATCCGAGCCTGTATGGCGCCATTGGCGAACAGATTCGCTATCTGCGTGAACTGAACATTGCGTTCGAAATCGTCCCAGGCGTAACGGCCACAGCCGCTTGCGCCGCGCTTTTGGGCGCAGAACTGACGCTGCCGGACGTATCCCAGAGCGTGATCCTGACGCGCTACGCCGACAAGACCACCATGCCAACCGGAGAGGAGTTCTCCAGCCTCGCGCAACACGGCGCGACCATGGCGATCCACTTGGGGGTTAATAACTTGGCGAAGATCGTTGAGGAACTGCTGCCCCATTACGGCGCCGATTGCCCGATTGCGGTGGTGCACCGCGCGAGCTGGCCGGATCAGGATTGGGTGGTGGGAACGCTCGAGGATATTGCCGGGAAGGTTGAAGCCAAGGGCTTTCGCCGTACGGCGTTGATTCTGGTGGGTCGGGTGCTGGGTAGTGACCACTTCAGTGAGTCGTCGCTGTATCGCGCGGGGCATGCTCATTTGTATCGCCCGTAGGGCCCCATCGCGAGCAAGCTCGCTCCCACATTGAAATGCGGTCAACTGTGGGAGCGAGCTTGCTCGCGATGGCGTCAGTAAATTTCACCCATAAAAAAACGGCGCTCACGGTGCGCCGTTTTTTGATTTCGCAGCGAACACCTTAGTAGTAGGCGTTTTCTTTCTGCGTGTGGTCGGTCACGTCACGAACGCCCTTGAGCTCGGGAATGCGCTCGAGCAAGGTGCGCTCGATGCCTTCCTTCAGCGTCACGTCGGCCTGGCCGCAGCCCTGGCAACCACCGCCGAACTGCAGGACGGCGATGCCGTCTTCGACCACGTCGATCAGGCTGACCTGACCGCCGTGGCTGGCCAGCCCCGGGTTGATCTCGGTTTGCAGGTAGTAGTTGATGCGCTCGTTGACCGGGCTGTCGGCGTTGACCATCGGTACTTTGGCGTTTGGCGCCTTGATGGTCAGCTGGCCGCCCATGCGGTCGGTGGCGTAGTCGACAACCGCATCGTCCAGGAAGGCTTCGCTGAAGTGGTCGATGTACGCGGTGAAGCTTTTCAGCCCCAGCGCGGTGTCTTCGGGTTTTTCTTCGCCCGGCTTGCAGTAGGCAATGCAGGTTTCGGCGTACTGGGTGCCAGGCTGGGTGATGAAGACGCGGATGCCGATGCCCGGGGTGTTCTGCTTGGACAGCAGATCAGCCAGATAATCGTGGGCGGCGTCAGTGATGGTAATAGCGGTCATGGAAACTCCTCGCAGGCTTGGACGCAGTTTACGCCAATCAATGCGCCGGACAAAGTCCTAGTATTTTTGTCGGGAAAAGAAACACCAATATCCCTGTGGGAGCGAGCTTGCTCCCGCAGGGGGTCTGCGGTAGATCAGAGATTCTCGTAGCGGTTCATGTCCAGCACGCCCTCTTCCACCGGATCGGTTTCCTGGATGTAGCGGCTCAGGTCATGGAAATAAACCCAGAATTGCGGATGGCTGCGGCGTATTCCCCAACGTTCGACGATTTTCTCGAAGCTGTCGGTGTCCTTGGCGCTTTCCATCGCATCCACAAAGTCCGGCACTTGCCCGGCCGGAATGTTGAACATGAAGTTCGGATAGCTGCTGAGCACACCCGGGAAAATCGTCAGGGTGTCGAGCCCCGGCTGATAGCGCAGCGATTCACCGAGCAGGAATGCGACGTTACTGTGGGCACGGTTGCGCAACAGGCTGTAGACCTCACGCTTGCCGCTGCTGGTTTCGATGCGCAGCAGGGTCGCTTCCGGGAGCTGATCAATCACTTTCAACCCGGCCGCCGGACGGGAAGTCAGGCGGCTTAGCGCCTGCTCGGCACTTTGCAGGTCCGGATCGATGTTCGGCCGCGAACAGTAAGCGCCGTCGCAGCGATTGATCGGGTCGGGCCTGGCATTGAGATCGCCGTAACGGGCCAGCAATTGCCGGGCGAAATCCCGCTTGGGATCCTGCGAATCAAGACTCAACGCAGTCGGCTTGTCATCGTCGATGGACTCGTAGTCCAGCCACATCTTGAATTTGCCACTGTTTTGATACCAGTCGTCGAGGTAGCCATCCCGGGAATCGGCGGGCATCAGGCGCAGGAAATTCTGCTCGGCACCATTGCGGATCAGGTCGAAATACAGCCGCGTCTGGGCCTGGTGGGACACGTTGCCGAACACATCGAAGTTCACTGCCAGTTGATAGTAGGTGCGCTCCAGCAGCGGATAGTCGAATAGCCAAATGGTTTGCGGCACGTCGCCGATCAGGCCTTTGGTCACAGAAGCGCTGTCGAAATGGCGGAAGATGCTCAGCAGCGCATTGTCATTGCCGGCCCACAGGGTCGACCAGCTCGGCGCCGGCTCATCGGCGTAGCTGTCCCGGCGCAAGGCTTCGTATTCGTTACGCTTGTCGCGGTAGTCGTGCCACAGGCTGAGGACGCTGCCGACATCATCGTTCTGCCCCGGCATCGCCAGCAACGGCGTGGCCTGCCCGCGATAGTTCGGATCGGTGACATAC
>NZ_JBGCUL010000347.1:0-4508 GCF_054177685.1 Pseudomonas sp. P5_A2_2 | reverse complement strand
TGTGGCCATTGGTTCATGTGCTGTGTTCTCCGACGTTGAATCCGGGCAGGGACGGTAGAACAGGATTTGTAACGCAACGACTGGCGCAAGGCCAGTCGTCATTTCAGCACTTCAYGCATTCTTCAGCGTCGATGGAAGCCTCCACCTGCGCCACCGAAGGAGTGATTCATCACTTGGGAAGAGTTATGGAATTGGCAGATTGGCTTAAAGTCGAGTACGACAATCTGCTGCCATGTGTTATTTCCATTGCACCCCAACCAGACTGATTCCATTGAGAGGCCGTAATGTTCAAAGGTATTTTGATCGACAAAGACGACAGCGGTTACCGGGCCACACTGCAGGAGATCCAGGACGATCAGTTACCCGAGGGCGATGTCACGGTGCGTGTTGCCTACAGCACGCTGAACTTCAAGGATGGCCTGGCGATCACCGGCAGCAGCCCGGTGGTGCGTAAATTCCCGATGGTGCCGGGCATCGACCTGGCCGGTGTCGTCGAAGACAGCAGGCATCCGGACTACAAGCCCGGTGACCAGGTCCTGCTCAATGGCTGGGGCGTGGGTGAAGGGCATTGGGGGGGACTGGCGCAGAAGGCTCGCCTGAATGGTGACTGGCTGATCCCGCTGCCCAAGGCATTCACTGCTGCCCAGGCGATGGCCATCGGCACGGCGGGCTACACGGCCATGCTGTGCATCCTGGCCCTTGAGCACAATGGCGTGACGCCTGAACAGGGTGAAGTCCTGGTCACTGGTGCCAACGGCGGCGTCGGCAGTTTCGCCATCGCGTTACTAAGCAGGCTCGGCTACCGGGTGGTCGCGTCTACCGGACGTACGTCAGAGCATGATTACCTGAAGCAACTGGGCGCTGGCGAAATCATCGACCGGGCCACGCTTTCCGAACCAGGCAAGCCGTTGGCCAAGGAGCGTTGGGCGGCGGTCATCGACTCGGTCGGCAGCCACACCCTGGCCAACGCTTGCGCCAGCACCAAGGCCAATGGCACCGTCGCGGCCTGCGGTCTGGCCCAGGGCATGGACTTTCCCGCATCCGTTGCGCCGTTCATCTTGCGCGGCGTGACCCTGGCCGGTATCAACAGCGTGACCCAGCCCAAAGCCAAACGGGTGGAAGCCTGGAGTCGCCTGGCCCAGGATCTGGACTTCAACCTGTTGCCGCTGATCAGTCACGAAATCGGCTTGAGCGAAGCCATCGAAGCCGCGCCGCGCTTGCTGGCCGGGCAGTTGCGCGGGCGCGTGGTGGTGGATGTGAACCGCTGATCACTGCGACTCGCGCTCCAGCAACTGCCGTTTGCGCTCGACACCCCAGCGATAGCCCGACAGATTGCCGTCGCTGCGCACCACGCGATGGCACGGGATCGCGACTGCCAGGCTGTTAGCGCCACAGGCTTGAGCCACGGCGCGAACGGCTTTTGGTTGACCGATGCGCTGCGCGACATCGGCGTAGCTGGCAGTGCTGCCAACGGGAATTTCTCGCAGCGCTTGCCAGACACGCTCCTGAAACGCCGTGCCGCGTAGGTCCAGAGGCAAATCAAGGCCAATGGCCGGCGCCTCGATAAAGCCGACGACCCTGGCAATCAATTGCTCGAATTCATGATCGGCGCCAATCAGGTTCGCGCGCCGGAACTTGTCTTGCAGATCACAAACCAGTTGGTGCGGATCATCACCCAGCAGGATCGCGCAGACCCCGCGCTCGCTCTGCGCCACCAGAATCGCGCCCAGCGAACACTGGCCAACGGCAAAACGAATGTCATTGTTTTGACCGGCGGCGCGGTAGTCCCCGGGTTTCATTCCCAGCAGTTGGTCTGCGGCTTCATAAAACCGGCTGTTGGAGTTGAAACCAGCGTCATACAGGGCATCGGTCACCGAGCCGCCGTCTGCCAGCCGTTCGCGAACCTTGCGTGAGCGATGGGCATCGGCGTAACCCTTGGGCGTCAGGCCGGTGACGGCTTTGAACACACGATGGAAGTGAAAGCTGCTCAGGCCCGCCGCCTCGGCCAATTCGCCCAAGGCAGGTAGCGTTTCGGCGCTTTCGATCTGGCGGCAGGCGGCGGCCACGGTGGCGGCATGTTGCGCGGCGAGTTCGCTCTGGTCTTTGGTCGCGCGTTTGCTCGGACGATAACCCGCGGCCCGGGCCTGTTCGGCGCTATCGAAGAATTCGACGTTCTGCGGCTTGGGCAAGCGCGCGAGGCTGCTGGGGTTGCAATAGATGCCTGTGGTCTTCACGGCATAGACAAACTGACCGTCGGCCTTGGGATCGCGCGCGACCACAGCGGCCCAGCGCGGATCGTTTTCAATGGTGATCTTGCTCGATTGGGTTGTCATGGCGTCATGTCCTTTGAGGTGTTGCCTGCACATTAACCATGGGGCAATTCCCACACACTCCGGCGCTTGCGGTCAAATTCGAAGTCTTTATCCGGCGGTACGGAAGGTGAAGTTGATGCGTTGCTCGCCCAGTCTCGGGTGATGGCCTTCCTTGATCGGCAACACGCCGTGATAACGCAGGCGATCCACGCCACCCCAGACGACGATGTCGCCATGCAGCAAGGGGATGCGCTGGCTTTTGTCACCGCGTGCAAAGCCACCGAACAGGAACATCGCCGGTAAGCCCAGGGATACCGAAACGATGGGGGCTGCGTAGGAATGTTCGTCCTTGTCTTGGTGCAGTGACATTTTTGCTCCGGGGACGTAGCGGTTGATCAGGCAGGAATCCGGCGCAAAATCGGTGAAACCCGCTGCCAGTGCCGCCGCTTGTGCCAGTTGCAGAAACACCTCGGGCATCATTGGCCAGGGCCGGCCGGTTTGTGGGTCATGACGGGTGTACCGATAACCGCTACGATCAGTGGTCCAGCCGAATTGACCGCAACTGCTCAGGGCGACCGACATGGTAAAGCCACCGGGCGTGACCATCTGCCGAAACGGCGCGGCCATCAGTACCGCCTCCAGGGTAGGCAGCAAACGCTCCAGCCAGGGCAGGGCGAAGCCTCTCAGCACGTAGGACTGTTCACCGATCTGTTCGCGCCTGGATTGTTGCTCGGGTTCGGCATCGGCAAACAGATCGAAAGTCAGCGGATTCATGGGTTCATGACGCATCGTGAAAGATGATTCCAAGGGTATGCCGTTTGCCGCTGTGCAGGCGACTCACGCCGTGGCGCAGGGTTACTCGGTAGTAACCGCGAACGCCTTTGACCGGCCGCTGGTTGACGGTAAATATCAGCCCGTCGCCTTTCTTCAGGCTGACGACCATCGGGCGTGATTGCATTCGCGGACGCTGTTCGGTCAGGACAAATTCGCCACCGGTGAAGTCTTCATCGGGTTCCGACAGCAGAATCGCTACTTGCAGTGGGAAAACATGCTCACCGTATAAATCCTGATGCAAACAGTTGTAGTCCTGCGGACCATATTGCAGCAATAACGGTGTCGGACGGTTCTGACCAGCGGCATGACAGCGTTCGAGGAAGGCTTGATGGGTTTGGGGAAAACGGTCGGGCAAACCCATTTGCTCCTGCCAGCGATTGGCGATGGGCACCAGGCGCGGGTAGAGCGCGCTACGCAAGCGGGCCACAAGTTCCGGTAACGGGTAGCTGAAATATTTGTATTCGCCTCGGCCGAAACCGTGGCGAGCCATCACCACGTGGGAGCGAAAGGGCTCGGTTCGAGGGTACAAGGCGCTGACCTGATCACAAGCCTTGTGGCTCAACAGTGACGGGATGACGGCGTAACCGTCCTGATCAAGTTGCTGTTCCAGCCGGGGCCAGTCCAGCCTGTCCAGATATTGCTCGCTCATTGCCGGGCCTCTTGTTGTTGAGGTGGCCAGTCTGCAAGGCAAAAATAAAGCAGGCACTCCGCTGCTTGCGGTCGAATTGCGAATGGGAGCTGACGTCCATTGTCGCTCCTGATCGCGTTACAGCGCTTTGCTGACGCTGATTTCGCTGATGACGTCGTCTTGTCCATGAATGGCATCCAGCGCCGCCTTGGCTTCTTCCGGGGTGCCGTTTTCAAGCTGGGCAAACTCGAAGCGGCGCTCACCGTTGAGTTTGTATTTGATGACGTACTTGGTCGTTTGGGCCACGGTTGTATCTGCCTGTCTTGTGTTTCGGGTTCGCTGATCAGCTCAGTTTCGTGCTGGAACGGCGAATGATTTTGATCGAGTGGGTCAGGGTGGGTTTGCGCGTCACGCTGATAGCGCGGCGGTTGACGGTGTCGATCGTGATGTTCCAGAAGCCGGTGCTCGGGGCCGTGATGCGGGCCGGAAACGTGTCGAATGCACCGCCGTGATAGGTGTGACGACCGCCATTCTTGAAGCTGCGGAAGTTGGCGTCGTTCATCAAGCGGATGTTGCACATTTGGGAGCATTGAATGACGACGATGTCGTCTTCATTGAGGTGCTCGCGCTGATGGATAAATTTCATGAGGCGCCTCCAGAAGGGCTTTTTCTACAAAATCAAAACGATAGCATGGGCGATTGGCGCAGTTTATCAGCCCGAACGCCTTATTATC
>NZ_JBGCUL010000346.1:0-4514 GCF_054177685.1 Pseudomonas sp. P5_A2_2 | reverse complement strand
CGTCAGTCATGACCTGCCCCTGAAATCGCAAAAAGAAGTGGAAGTTGAATCTCAAAAGCAGTGAATGCAAATGGGGGGTTTTATCTGAAACTCAGGGAGGTGATAAACAAACCGGTCATTGATTTGCCGAGCGGGTCAATGAGGTTAACAGTGCCGAGTCCATGATTTGGCTTATCTTTTAGAAGTAAGGTCGCACAGGATTTTTAATAAGTAAAAAACCTGTCAAGTAGTCGATCTGTACTGTCGAATAAGGTGGAGAAAATACCGTGGCGATAAATACAATAATGAGTCTGCTGGAAAATAAAGAATTTCTGGAGTTTTTTCGTCTGGGGGTTATTTACGTTCACTTGGTGGCGTGTTGTGTGGCCATTGGTTTGGTATTGACCAGTGATGTCGCTATGGTTAAAGACCTGTTAAGGCGCAAAGTAGTCACTGAGCATGATAATGCTCACATGGAAAGTCTTCAAAAGTCAGTCGTTGTTGCACTGATAGCACTGTGGGTAACGGGTGTCGCTGTCGTCGGTATTGATTACCTGGACAAAGGTCTCGATTACTTCATGAATCCAAAGCTTCAAGCCAAAGTCATTATTGTAGCGTTGCTGAGTTACAACGGTGTCTTGTTGCATCGTATGGTACTGCCGGCCCTGCAGAAGGCAGGCTCGTTGCTCAATCTCGGATTCAGTGCACGGATGCTGGCGTTGGCCTGCGGCTCATTGTCGGCAGTGTCCTGGATGTATGCCGCCATGCTGGGTGTCGGGCGCCCATTGGCCTGGAAGTATTCCCTTTCCGAACTGTTGATGGCTTATCCGGTACTGATTGTGCTCGGATTCCTGACGATGCTGGTGCTGACTCAGCGAGCGAAAAAACAGGACGACTACGTTGCGCCTCAGGGGATTGTCGCAAGCGCATGCTAAGCCGGTCATGCGCGTAAATCCTGCGGGCTTGTCCCGAGTCCGAAAGATGGCGACCTTCATGGTGCAGGTTTCAACCCGGACCTGCACCGCAAGGTCGTTTTTGTTTTGAGTCATTCCCGTTTGCCTAATGCTCCTGCTCATTTCGATCAATAAGTTGTCAGTTACGGTCATTGAGCACCAGCGGCGCGACTCTTAGTCTGTCGAACATGACTGATGGGGGCCATAGAGCTCCTGCACTTTCCGTGATCGCTCGATGTGGAGTTACCGATGACCGCCGCTCAATACCCGCACCTGTTGGCTCCGCTGGACCTGGGTTTCACCACACTGCGCAATCGCACCCTCATGGGGTCGATGCACACTGGCCTTGAAGAGAAACCGGGTGGTTTCGAGCGCATGGCGGCGTACTTTGCCGAACGTGCCCGTGGCGGTGTCGGCCTGATGGTCACTGGCGGTATCGGCCCGAACGATGAAGGCGGCGTGTATTCCGGCGCGGCCAAGCTGACCACCGAAGAAGRGGCGCTCAAGCACCGTATCGTCACCCGTGCCGTGCACGAGGCAGGCGGCAAGATCTGCATGCAGATCCTCCACGCGGGTCGCTATGCCTACAGCCCGAAACAGGTTGCGCCGAGCGCGATCCAGGCGCCGATCAACCCGTTCAAGCCCAGGGAGCTGGACGAGGAGGGCATCGAGAAGCAGATCAGCGATTTCGTCACCTGTTCGGTACTGGCACAAACCGCCGAGTACGACGGTGTGGAAATCATGGGTTCGGAAGGCTACTTCATCAACCAGTTCCTCGCCGCCCACACCAACCACCGTACCGACCGCTGGGGCGGCAGCTATGAAAACCGCATGCGCCTGCCGGTGGAAATCGTCCGTCGCGTGCGTGAAGCGGTCGGCCCGAACTTCATCATTATTTTCCGTCTGTCGATGCTTGACCTGGTCGAAGGCGGCAGCACCTGGGACGAGATCGTGCAACTGGCCAAGGCCATCGAGCAGGCCGGTGCGACCATCATCAACACTGGTGTCGGCTGGCACGAAGCGCGGATTCCAACCATCGCCACCAAAGTGCCGCGCGCGGCCTTCAGCAAGGTCACGGCCAAACTGCGGGGTTCGGTCAATATTCCGCTGATCACCACCAACCGCATCAACACGCCGCAAGTGGCCGAGCAGATCCTGGCCGAGGGTGATGCCGACATGGTGTCCATGGCGCGGCCGTTCCTCGCCGACCCGGATTTCGTCAACAAGGCCGCTGCAGGTCGCGCCGATGAAATCAACACCTGCATCGGTTGTAACCAGGCCTGCCTCGATCACACCTTCGGCGGCAAGCTGACCAGTTGCCTGGTCAATCCGCGTGCCTGCCACGAAACCGAACTCAATTACCTGCCCGTGCAGCAGCTGAAGAAAATCGCCGTGGTCGGTGCCGGCCCGGCCGGTTTGTCCGCCGCGACCGTGGCCGCCGAGCGTGGCCATCAGGTGACGCTATTCGATTCGGCCAGCGAAATCGGCGGTCAGTTCAACATCGCCAAGCGTGTTCCGGGCAAGGAAGAGTTCTTTGAGACCATTCGCTACTTCAACCGCAAGTTGCAGACCACCAACGTCGAGGTGTGCCTGAACACCCGCGTCGACGTGGCCAGACTGGTCGAAGGCGGCTACGACGAGATCATTCTGGCCACCGGCATTGCGCCGCGCGTGCCGGCCATTCCGGGGGTGGAAAACGCCAAGGTGCTGAGCTACCTGGACGTGATCCTGGAGCGCAAACCGGTCGGCAAGCGCGTCGCGGTGATTGGTGCCGGTGGTATCGGTTTCGACGTCTCCGAGTTCCTTGTGCATGAAGGCGTCGCCACCAGTCAGGATCGTGCCGCGTTCTGGAAGGAATGGGGCATCGATGCGCACCTTGAGGCACGCGGTGGTGTTGCCGGTATCAAGGCTGCGCCCCATGCGCCGGCACGCGAGGTGTTCCTGCTGCAACGCAAGACATCCAAGGTCGGTGACGGCCTGGGCAAGACCACCGGCTGGATTCATCGCACCGGTCTGAAGAACAAGCAGGTACAGATGCTCAACAGCGTTGAATACCTGAAGATCGACGACGAAGGCCTGCACATCCGCATCGGCGACAGCGGAGAGCCGCAGGTGCTGCCAGTGGACAACATCGTGATTTGCGCCGGTCAGGATCCGCTGCGCGAATTGCATGRCGGTCTGGTGTCGGCGGGGCAGAGTGTGCACCTGATCGGCGGCGCGGATGTCGCGGCAGAGCTGGATGCCAAGCGGGCGATCAATCAGGGTTCGCGATTGGCGGCGCAGTTGTAATCCAGCTAATCAGGCTGTTCACAAAACCTGTGGTGAGGTGCTTGCCTCCTCACCACAAGTCAGCTGCTAAGATGCCGGGTCTTTCCAAAGATCCGGCATCATGCTTTCTCTTCCAGACAACTGGCTTCCTAAAGCCCCCCTCGAACTCCTCCACCTCGACTGGCTCACCCACGCCGACATCGAAGTGGCAATCCTGCGTCTGGACCAGATCGACCCGCTGATCAGCGGCAACAAATGGTTCAAACTCATCGAACACTTGAAGACCGCCGACCGTGTTGGTGCCGAAGGCCTCATCAGCCTGGGTGGAGCGCACTCCAATCACCTCCACGCGTTGGCGGCGGCGGGCAAGCGTTTCGGCTTTGCCACCGTTGGCCTGTTGCGCGGGCACCCTCAGGAAACTCCGACGGTCAAAGACTTGCAGGCGTTCGGCATGCAGTTGCACTGGCTGGGTTACGCAGGCTATCGAGCGAGGCATGAAGCGGGTTTCTGGCAACCCTGGCAAACCCGCTACCCGACGTTGCATCCGGTGCCTGAAGGGGGAGGCGGTTTGCCTGGCGCCCTGGGTTGCATGCAACTGCGGGCCAGCGTTTGCGCGCAACTGGAAGGATTGGGCTGGAGTGACTATGACGCCTGGTGGCTGGCCTGTGGAACCGGTACGACCCTGGCGGGCCTGGTGCTGGCCGAAGCGGGGGATCATCCGGTTTACGGTGCGCTGGCGGTGCCAGGCGATCATGGGGTGGCGCAGCAGGTCGAACGGATCGTGCAGGAAGCGGGTCTGATCGATGCGGTATATGAACTGGTCGAGGCCAGTCGCGGCGGTTTTGCCAAGGTCGATCCGCTGCTGATCGAGTTCATCGAGAAGACCGAACAGGCCAGCGGCATTCCCCTGGAACCGCTGTACACCGGCAAGGCACTCATGGCCCTCAAGCAACAAGTCGCCACGGGCAAGTTCACCCGGGGCACGCGGCTGATCTTCGTCCACACGGGCGGCTTGCAGGGGCAAAGGGGGTTCAATTCACAAACCTGAAAGTCACCGAAAACCAATGTGGGAGCGAGCTTGAACTGGTCAACTAATTTTGGACACCAGTTACGGTTTTCATGCCGCCAGTTTTTCCATAGCTACCGGTGAACGATAGCCGTTGTAGCTATGGAGCCTGACGTTGTTGTAACGCATCACGTAGCGTTGCACGTCTATGCGGGCTTCATGCTCAGAGTTGTAGCCATCTTCTGGCACCCACTCTGATTTAAGGCTCCCAAAGAAACGCTCCATCGGGGCGTTATCCCAGCACTCAC
>NZ_JBGCUL010000345.1:0-4518 GCF_054177685.1 Pseudomonas sp. P5_A2_2 | reverse complement strand
ACCTGGTGGTCGACAACGCCACCAAAATCGCCAACAGCATTGCCCCGCTCTAGGGCCCGCCGGCGGCTGATCAAGTGCTCATACTGCTGGCCGGTCTTTGGGGCGCGGTGAAACTCTACAGCGATGCCACCGTCGCGAAAGACGCCAAGGGCACGCAGGCTGCCGTCACCGAGTTGACAAGCAATGCCAATGCGATTGCGGAGTTTCTGGCCACCGCCAACCCCAATCTGCCTGAAGCCACACAGGTCAATATGTTGTCAGCCCATGGCGGTCACCACATCGCCCAGATCGACGAGTTTGCCGCGCACGATTACGCTGGCGAAGCCCGCACCTGGGCAATGATGCGTACACACATCCTGGCCCTGGCCGACGCGTTGACCGGCGCGCTGGTCAAGCAATTCCCGGACAAGTTCTGATATCGCGCGAGGGCACACCATGCTGGAAGGACTGGGCCGAACACAGCAGGACCTGCTCAATGCACTGCTGCACCATGGGGGCGGCATGAGCATTGACGAGTTGGCCGAACACCTGGCCGTCACGCGCACGGCGATCCGCCAACACCTGGCGGCGCTGGAGCGTGACGCTCTGGTGCTGCGCGGCGACACCCGGCCGACGGGTCGTCGCCCCGAGCAGCTGTATCGGCTCACCGACCACGCGCGGGAGCAGTTCCCTCGCCACTATCAGCTACTGGCCAGCGTATTGATCGATGAGGTGGCGGGCATCATCGGCCCCGAAGCCCTGGCCTCGCTGATGCGCAGCATGGGCCGCAAACTGGCTTCTGATCGTGAACAGCAGGTCGTGGATGAAGCCAGGATCGTGCAGCACATGAACCAGGCGGGCTACGAGGCCGAGGTGTTTTTTCGCTCAGGCGACACGCCGGAAATCGTCGCGCATAACTGCGTGTTCCATCGCCTGGCCGCCGAGCACCCGGTGGTCTGCGAACTCGACCTGGCCTTGATCGGCGCGTTGGGCGGCGGCGAAGTCGAGCACAGCGAGTGCATGGTGCGTGGCGGGCATGTCTGTCGCTTCAGGTTGCGACCGAGTGAAACCCCGGACCTCGCGACTGACGCTGCTCCAGCCGATACCGATCAGCCAGCCTAGCGTTTGCGTGACAGCCGTTGCTGCCAGTTTCCGGCGTTGTCCCGCTGGCAGGCTTCTTCAGAGTCGAGCATCGCTTGGGGCGACGTTCTGTGGCAGTGAGAAAATGCCACCGCCGACCATCGAACCAATCACCAAAGCGATCAGTTACCCAACCTTGAGTTTGTCTCTGGAGGCCGTGACTAGGGTTTGTTTGTCGGGCTCGAAATCTTTATCCAACTTGCCTACAGAATCGACCATTAGATCACCTTACCGAATGGGTATCGCTAAGGTAGAAAACAGACCACCCCGTAAAGTCGCTTTTGCACTGCATGACCTTTCAAGTGGTATGTGCAACGGAACGGAAAGCACCTGGGAACAGCAATCAAATGGTAATCAGTACTAAGAGCGTCGCAGAACTCGAAAATGCTCTGCGGTTCAGTACTTCTGAATCTCTGGTGGAAGAACATGAGGCGTATTTACGCGTTCTTCCAGTTTCGCCGCGCACTGCTCGGCGGAAATGTGATCGGAAAACTTCAATGTCATACCATAGGCCTCAACCAGCCAGATTGGCTTAGTCGATCCGGTGAACTCATCAGACTGCGCTCCCCCACTCCAAGCCTCAGTACCTCTTGCCTGAAGCGCCTTCTCTCCACGAGTGGCTTCTGATCAGACGGCAAGCGACTGAACCCAAATTAGCCGGAACTAATTGACCAGAACTGACATATTACTGATTCAAATGCGCAGCGTCCCTTGGCAAGGGCCGGCATGGTCCCTACCCGGCACGCGAACCGGCCATGAGTTTTCACTTCGATTGGAACTCTTTTCATTAAGAATGGAATCAACGCGAGCAGTAAGTAGGCTGGAGATGAATGAGAGGCAGGAACCCTCTCTCCAAAACGACCCAGGCATCTTGCTGATGGAAGATCACCCCTTTCAGCGCATCGCTGCCTTCCAACGACCACGTCTGACCTCCAGAGAGATTCATTAGATTTTGAACCAGGGTCATTAAAAGCTGAATCGGCCCGTAATGGCCCTACCCTTCACCGACATTTAATTTGACTGAAGCAACCATTGCAGAAGCTGCGCTTGATCGATTACAACCCTTGCCAACGGGCAGAAATCGGCCAATAGCTGACTGTCGAATAATCATCGAAAATGACTCAAATAGATAACCGTCCGGTAGACACGTCTTGACGAATTCATCTTAGGGCGACGGCGTGAGCAAGGTGCCCTTGTTGACGATTGCGGTGGGTGGTCAAGTCCATGCACTTACGCAGCTGGGATAAAGCGAGTGAGCCTCGCGACCGATGTTAGGTTGCGCGCCCTTTCCCGCTGAAGCGAGCGATTCACCTCAATCGAACCAATGCAGCCAGACCCCCCCATAAAAAAATTTACCTAACGATCGTTAGATAGGTGTTGACGTGCATCGAATCGTTCGCTAAGGTTTGTCTACCTAACGTTTGTTAGGTGGCTCAACCACCAACCTGTAGGATCGACCATGACTACTAAACTTCAGCTTTTCACTTCGCCTTCGGCCTTTCCGAACCCACAGCGTCTGCGTCTGTTCATGCACGAAAAAGGCATCGCTGACCAATTTGCCGAGACCATCTATGACATGTCCCCTGTAGGCGAACAGCGTGGCTGGCGTCATTTGAATATGAACCCGTGGGGCGAAACTCCCACCCTCCAACTGGCTGACGGTAGCTACATTTCCGAAACGGCTGCCATCGTTCGTTATCTTGACCAAGAGTATCCTGGTCGCAAGATCATGGGAGAGACCGCACTGGAACAGGGTCTGGATAACATGTGGGATAACCGGGTGTGGGTGCACATCCTGTACCGCATCGTTACAGCGTTCCACGTGTTGCACACCGGACTCGGCTTCAAGCTAGAACTGACCAAGAATGAGGCTTGGGGCGAACACTGCCGGAAGGAAGCTTTGGCTCACGCTGCACTGGTCAATCGTCATCTGTCAGACGGCCGCGAATGGCTGCTCGGCGGAGATGCCCCGACCTTCTCGGACATTACCCTGGCAACCGCGATCGCCTTCTCGAAATTCCCGGTCAATGCCACTCCACTGGACGAGCGTTTTGAGTTCCTAGATGCGTACTGGCAGCGCTGGACAAAACGTCCAAGCTTCCAGGCTGCCTACGCTGATCACAACAGCGGCATTCCTGAGCTGGATTCGCCAGCCCAGTAACAGCTTCTCAATGGAAACTCCGGTACGCCGAGATCGCCACACCCCTAGCTTTCTCGGTGACCGTAGTGATCTCGCTAGTGTCGGCTGGCGGTGCCGCTTGCTAAACCATGATGGAACGACTTCTGCCTGAGCACCCAAGTCGCATTGAACTCACTGCTCTCACTGACAATCTACCTGTCACACGGTAGGCCTTTGCTGTAAATTAGCTTTCCCTATTTAAGAGATCGTCCCAAGACGAAAGGCACCAAGATGAGCGTCAACTCCAAGGAAGCCATCCTGTTGGCGGCCAAGAAAATTGCCCAATCGCAGGGCTACAATGGTTTGAATTTCCGCGACCTTGCGCAAGATGTAGGTATCAAAGCGGCGAGCATTTACTACCATTTTCCAAGCAAAGCCGATCTGGGTATTGCCGTTGCCAAACGATATTGGGAGGACGGTGCGCTCGCGCTCGAAATGATCGAATCAGAAAGTGCGTCTCCGATTGACGCTCTGCGTCGCTTTCCTGAAATTTTCCGCCGATCACTTGAGGCCGACAATCGTCTCTGCCTGGGCAGTTTCATGGGCGCTGAAACCGATACTTTACCCATTGAAATGACGCAAGAAATTCAGACCTTTGCTGATGTCAACATTGCATGGTTAAGCAAGCTTCTATTGGCTGCGAAGTTGTGCGAATCAAGTGAGAGTGAATCTAGAGCACGTGCAATTTTCGCAGCTATTGTCGGTGCCCAGCTCTTTGCTAGAAGTCGCTCGGATATCTCGCTTTTCGATGCCCTGGTCGATTCATACCGCGCGTTCGGACCTCTGCCGACTTAGCAACTGACTGCGACTCGGTTCGGCGAACGGGCGGCTTCGGCGCATGCGCGTCCAATGCGAAGCGGCGTAGCTGTTGCGAAATTGCACTCCACCTGACCACCTGATTACATCGGTACTGACCGCTCGATTGAACTGCACTTGACCAGGCGTTTGCATTCGATCTGCCAAGCACGCTTAGTAACCATGATCGACTGAGAGCTGCTCGTTGCTGTCGGTAGCGACAGGCAGAAATCGGCCGATTCTGTTGAAAAAGTCGGTTCGCCCAAACAGCCCGGTCATCGACTGGTTAAAACGCCTTTTTTGCACACTGCTACGTGAAATCCGAGTCCGCAAGCCTCTGTCGAAAGTAAAGATTTCAATMTCGGACGCATACTTTTCTGCTGCGCAAACCATGGTCGACTTTTTCAACAGAATCGGCCAATAGC
>NZ_JBGCUL010000344.1:0-4519 GCF_054177685.1 Pseudomonas sp. P5_A2_2 | reverse complement strand
GTTGTAAGCCAGATGCTTTCTATTTTTGGCACGAATCAGGCCGAGAAGTTTAAGCAATTGATAAACTGTGTTGAGCATTTTTTCGTTGGTGATAAAATTAGCCTGGCGTTGCGAGAATATACCGTGGCCACTGTAAAGACACCGGATGACTCCGATTTTTCGACTGTTGCCCTGCAGATGGGGATTTTAGGGGTAGGCCCTGTTCTTTATTCRGTATTTGTCTGCTTCAGCACCACCGAAGATGTTGAAGTCGATTTTTTGAATCAGTGTTTTTCCGGCGAGCATATCGTGGGTGAAATCAGTTTCGATTTTGCGAAGCAACTGCTGGATCAGGCGAGTTTTGAAAGAAGTCGAATGCGAGAAAAAATAATCGACCAACTCCCTGACTCAAGAGACAAACTGGTTCTTGAACTCTGCCCAGGACGCATTGGTTGATCGAATTGGATCTATACGACGGTTCAAGGGGGCGTGGGCTTTACCCGGTTTTGTAGCCAATACCCAAGACGCGGACTCAGCGCAAGGCATGGCCCGAAATCCGCGCCTCCTCCTCTAGCCATGCAAAAAACGCCCGGACCGGTGGATGACGTTCGCGTCCTGGCACGCACAGCGCGCTGTAGCCGGCGCCATCGACCTGGATTTCCCCCCGGTACGGCAACAACAGACCACTGGCCACGCTTTCCGACACCAGAATATTGCTTGCCAACACCAGACCTTGCCCGGCAATCGCTGCTTGCAGGGCGTAGTGCTCTTCGTCGTATTCGCGCACCGCTGGCCGGCCGCTCAGCCAGGTTTCGCCTGAGCGAGCGCACCAGGCTTCCCAGCCGTGGGCATAAAGCTTTGAGTTGTGCCAGCGCACGCTGATCAGCGTCGGGGCACGACTCAACGCCAGGGCCACTTGTTCGGGCGAGCCGTAGACACCGAAGGACTCATCGAACAGGCACTGGCCGTACAGGTTGGGGTAATCATCAAGGCTATAGCGCAGCACCAGATCGACACTGGCGTCCTGATGCAGATCGATGACTTCGCAGTGGGTATCGAGGCGCACATTGATGTTCGGGTGCCGAGCGTAGAAGCGTCCCAACCGCGGCACCAGCCACAGGGCAGCGAAGGCGGCGGTGGTGGAGACCGTCAGGCTGGCGCCACTGCGTTGCGGGCGCAGGGTATCGACACTTTGCGCCACTTCCAGAAAAGCCCCGTGCAGACTCTGGAACAGCCGTTTACCGCATTCGGTCAGGCGCACCTGGCGTGGCAGGCGCTCGAACAGCGGCACACCAAGCCAGGTCTCCAGAGAGCGGATCTGATGGGACACCGCCGTCGGGGTGACTGACAGTTCTTCGGCGGCAGCCTTGAAGCTCAACAGGCGTGAGGCGGATTCGAAGGCGCGCAGGGCGGTCAAGGGCAGCGAGGCAAACATTGAAATCTCCACAGATGAAATAAACTCATCCTGACTGATTTTTGCTCATTTGAAGATGGACAGCTGCGAGCTTCAAGCTGCAAGCAACAAGCCGTTTGATTCTAGTCCGGAGGAAGTACAGATGAGTAAAATTCTTGCGATACACGCCAGTCCACGGGGTGACCGTTCCCATTCGCGTCGCCTGGCTGAAAGTTTTCTCAGCGCCTGGCAAGTTCGCCACCCGCTGGCTCAGGTCACTCGTCGCGAAGTCGGCCGGGCGATGATCCCGGCGGTCAACGAAGCGTTCGTTGCGGCGGCGTTTTACCCGGAACCCGAAACGCGGCCGCTGTCGATGCAGGCGGATCTGGCGCTCAGCGATCAACTGGTCAACGAGTTGTTCGATCACGACCTGCTGCTGATCTCTACGCCGATGTACAACTTCAACGTGCCCAGCGGCCTCAAGGCCTGGGTCGATCAGATTGTGCGGCTGGGCCTGACATTCGATCACACGCTGGACAATGGCATCGCCCAATACACGCCGCTGTTGCAGGGCAAGAAAGCGCTGATCGTCACCAGTCGCGGCGGTTTCGGTTTCGGCCCGGGTGGCGAGCTTGAAGCGCTTAACCACGCTGATCCATGGCTGCGCACGGCGTTGGGTTTCATCGGCATCAACGACGTCACGGTGGTGGCGGCCGAGGGCGAGGAATCCGCCGAACGCACCTTCGCGGTGTCAGTGGCCGAGGCCGAGCAGCGCTTGCTGGCGCTGGCCGGGGAGTTCTAGATGGCCTGGCTGTTTCTGCTGGTCGCCGCCGGGTTCGAAGTCACCTTCGCCATGGGCATGAAGTACGCCGAGGGCTTCACCCGGCCCTGGCCTTCGCTGATCACGGTGGTGGCGGCTGTGGGCGGGATCTACTTCCTGACCCTGGCCATGCGCGAGTTGCCGGTGAGCATCGCGTACCCGATCTGGACGGCCATAGGTTCGCTGGGCACGGTGTTTCTCGGTTTCGCGCTGCTGGGCGAAAGCCTGACCGTGATCAAGCTGGTCTCGGTCGGGCTGATCGTGGCGGGCGTGGTGGGGTTGAAGTAGGGCGGATGACATAGACTTGTCATCTTCGCTGGCGATGCTTGGTGGATGTCTTTCATCCCGCCTTGCGTCACCGCCCGACCACCAGGATGTCCGCCCATGTCGCAAGGTTCTGCCCCGCGCTACCCGTTGGTGTTGGTCCCGGGAATGCTCGGGTTCATCCGCCTGGTGCTTTATCCCTACTGGTACGGGATCGTCGAGGCGTTGCGCCGGGGTGGTGCGGTGGTGTTCGCGGTGCAGGTCTCGCCGCTTAATTCGAACGAAGTGCGCGGCGAGCAATTGCTGGTACGGATCGAGGACATTTTGCGGGAAACCGGGGCCGACAAGGTCAACCTGATCGGTCATAGCCAGGGTTCGCTGACTGCCCGTTATGCGGCGGCCAAGCGTCCGGACCTGATCGCCTCGGTCACTTCGGTGGCGGGGCCGAATCACGGTTCGGAGCTCGCCGATTACCTGCACAAGCATTATCCCCATGACAGCGTCCGTGGTCGTCTGCTGTGCTTTTTACTGAGGATGGTCGGCGCGCTGATGGCTGTGCTGGATACCGGTTACCGCGGGCCGAAGCTGCCGGTGGACATCCATGCGTCCCATCACTCCCTCACCAGTGCTGGCGTCACGCTGTTCAACCAGCATTATCCACAGGGCTTGCCCGAAACCTGGGGCGGTCACGGGCCGGAAGAGGTCAACGGCGTGCGCTATTACTCCTGGTCCGGCACCTTGCAGCCGGGTATTACCGATCGCGGGCGCAATCTGCTGGATGGCACCAACCGCAGTTGCCGGTTGTTCGCCAAAACCTTCATCCGCGAAGCCGGGCATTGCGACGGCATGGTCGGGCGCTACAGCTCGCACCTGGGGACGGTGATTGGCGATGAGTATCCGCTGGATCACTTCGATATCGTCAACCAGTCGCTGGGGCTGGTGGGCAAGGGGGCCGAACCGATCCGGTTGTTTGTCGAGCATGCGGCGCGGCTGAATGCGGCAGGGCTTTAGTCCGCGTTATCGTTCATCGCGGGCAAGCCACGCTCCCACAGTGATTTGTGTTGCTCACAAAAACTGTGTGCAAGCTTGCTCGCGAAGACGCCGGATCAGGCAACGCCGACCTTACGACCCAACACCGTCGTCCAACGCTCGGAAACAATCACCCCACCCAAGGTCAGCACCCCGCCCACCAGGTGATACATCGCCAGTTGCTCATGCAGCACCACCGCCGCAATCAAGGCGGTAATCAGCGGCAGCAAATTGAAAAACTGCGTGGTCCGGCTCGGCCCCAGACGCACCACGGCCTGCATCCATGCCAGCGGCGCGACCATCGAAGCCAGCAGACAGGCGTACAGCACCAGCGGAATGTTCTGCAGGGTCGGGCCGACTTTCGATGAGGCGAGGAMCAGCGGAAACAGCACCAACACGGCCACCAGCACCTGCAAATACAGGAGCACCAGTGGCGGCAGCTTCAGCTGCCATTTTTTCAGCAGGGTGCTGTAGACCGCGTAGGCCAGGGTGGCGATCAGCATCATCGCGTCGCCCAGGTTGACCCCGTGTTCCAGCAACGCGCCAAGGCTGCCGGACGACACCACCACCAGGACACCGGCGAATGACAGTACCGCACCGGCCAGGGCACCCATGGTCAGGCGCTGGCCGAGGCTGATGATCGCCATGGCGAGCGACATCAGCGGCATCAGCGACAGGATGATGCCCATGTTGGTGGCCGAGGTCAGGCTCGCGGCGAAGTACGCCAGGCTTTGATAAACGGCCATGCCCAGTACACCGAGGACAAAGATCTTGCCCAGTTTCGGACGGATGAGTGGCCAATGGGCGAGCACCGGTTTGAGCATGAAGGGCGTGAACAGCAACCCGGCCAGCAGCCAGCGGTAGAAACCGATCTCGGCGGGGTAGATCGCCCCGGCAGACATTTTGGTGATCACGGTGTTGCCGGCCCAGATAAAAATGGCCAGCAGGGGATAAGCGTATTGCATCGGGAAAAACCAGAACGTTAATGAGGGGCAATTATCCACTTGTCTGGATGCAAGCCTATACTTCGATCC
>NZ_JBGCUL010000343.1:0-4522 GCF_054177685.1 Pseudomonas sp. P5_A2_2 | reverse complement strand
GATCATTGCTGCACGACACCCCGGAACCACTGGCGAAAAGGGCATCAGCCTGTTTGCCGTGAACGCCATGAACGCAGGCATCGAACGACAGATGCTGCCGACCATGGACCAGACCCGGCGTCAGGCGCGGATCCAGCTCAAGGGCCTGTACCTTGAAACTGATGCGTTGCTGGGTGAGTTCGGTAACGGCTGGCCGCACCTTGAGCGAGTCCTGCAACTGGCCTGCATCGGCCTGGCCGCCGAGCAGACCGGCGGCGCGCAGCAGGTGCTCGACCTCAGCGTGGCCTACATGCAGGAACGCCAGCAGTTCGGTCGCCCGATTGCCAGTTTCCAGGCCCTCAAGCACCGCGCCGCCGACATGATGCTGCAAGTCGAATGCGCCCGTTCGGCCAGCTATTACGCCGCGTGCGTGGCCCAGGAAGTCCTCGACCCGCAGGGGGATCCGCAGGTTGCGGCCGAACTGCCGCTGGCGGCGGCGCTGGCCAAGGCGCAGTGCTCTGAAACCTATTTCCATTGCGCGTGCGAATCGATCCAGTTGCATGGCGGAGTCGGTTTCACCTGGGAATACGACCCGCACCTCTACTTCAAGCGCGCCCGCGCCAGCGAGAGTTTCCTCGGGCTACCGGCCTGGCATCGCGAGCGCATTGCTTCGGTGATTCTGGGAGAGCAGCCATGAAAATCAGTTTCAGCGAGCAGGACGAACGCTTCCGTCGGGAAGTTGCCGACTGGATGAGCGCCAACCTCTGCGGCAAGTTCGAAGCCCTGCGTTTTCGCGGCGGTCCGGGCGACGAGCACATGTTTCCCGAAGAACGCAAAGCCTGGGAGCGCAAACTCGCCGAGGGCGGCYGGACCTGCGTCGGCTGGGCGCCGGAGCACGGCGGGCGCGGCCTGTCGATCACCCAGCAGGTGATCTTTAACGAAGAGTACGCCCGCGCCGGCGGCCCCGGCCGCATGGGCCATATCGGCGAAGGCCTGGCCGGGCCGACCGTTGCCGCCTTTGGCACGGTCGAACAGCAACAGCGCTTCTTGCCGGGGATCGTCAGCGGTACGTCGTTCTGGTGCCAGGGCTATTCAGAGCCGGGCGCCGGTTCCGATCTGGCCAACGTCAAGACCCGCGCCACGCTGGATGAAGCGACCGGCCAATGGCTGATCAACGGGCAAAAAGTCTGGACGTCCCTGGCCCATGAATCGGATTGGTGCTTTGTCATCGCCCGCACCGAACCGGGCAGCATCGGCCATCGCGGCCTGTCGTTCCTGCTGGTGCCGATGGCCCAGACGGAAATCACCGTACGACCGATCGAGCAACTGACCGGCACCTCGGAATTCAACGAAGTGTTCTTCGACGATGCTCGCACCGACGCCGCCAACATCATCGGCGCACCGGGCGAAGGCTGGAAGATCGCCATGGCGCTGCTGGGCTTTGAGCGTGGTGTCTCGACCCTCGGCCAGCAGATGCAGTTCCAGAACGAGCTCAACGAAATCATCGCCATCGCCAAGTCCAATGGCGCCGACCGCGACCCGATCCTGCGTCAGCGCCTGGCCGAAGCCTGGAGCGGGTTGCGGATCATGCGCTACAACTCGCTGCGCATGCTCTCGGGTAGTCAGGACGGTTCGCTGCGCAAAGAGGCGACCATCTACAAGCTGTTCTGGTCGACCTGGCACGCCAGCCTCGGCAAGTTGGCGATGGACGTCCTCGGTGCCGAGGCGGAATTGCTCGAAGCCGCGCCTTACCAGTTGACCCGATTGCAGTCGCTGTATCTGTTCAGCCGCGCCGACACCCTCTACGGCGGCAGCAACGAAATCCAGCGCAACATCATCGCCGAGCGTGCCTTGGGCATGCCCAAAGAGCCGCGTCCGCGCGCCTGAAAGGAGAGAGTTCATGTCTGTACCTCAATATGTTGAAGGGCGCGGTTTGCTGCGCGGCAAGTCGGTACTGATCACCGCCGCCGCCGGTGCCGGGATCGGTTTTTCCGCCGCCGTGCGTGCCGCCGAAGAAGGCTGCCGTGCGTTGATGATCAGCGATATCCATGAAGGCCGGTTGACCGAAGCGGTGCTGAAGATCCGCGAAACCACCGGGCTGCAGCAGGTCTTCGGCCAGGTCTGCAACGTCGCCGACGAAGCTCAGGTGCAACAGCTGATCGCCTGCGCCGAGCGTGATCTGCAAGGCGTCGACGTGCTGATCAACAACGCCGGCCTCGGCGGCTCGCGCCTGCTGGTGGAGATGGGCGACGAAGAATGGAACCGGGTGTTGGATGTAACGCTCACCGGCACCATGCGCATGACTCGCGCCATGCTGCCGAAAATGATGGAGCGGCGTGCCGGGGTGATCGTCAACAACGCCTCGGTGCTGGGCTGGCGCGCGCAGAAAGAACAGTCGCACTACGCCGCCGCCAAAGCTGGCGTGATGGCGCTGACCCGCTGCGCAGCGGTCGAGGCCGCCGACTACGGCATCCGCATCAACGCGGTCAGCCCGAGCATTGCCCTGCACGATTTCCTGCGCAAATCCGCGCCCCAGGCGGTGCTCGATCAACTGGCCGCCAACGAAGCGTTCGGCCGCGCCGCCGAAGTCTGGGAAGTGGCCAACGTGATGATGTTCCTGGCCAGTGACTACAGCTCCTACATGACCGGCGAAGTGTTGTCGGTGTCCAGCCAGAGGGCGTGACCATGCCACGAATTTTCGACACGCCGATGGCCTTGTTCGACGCCGTGGGTCAAGAGCTCGGTGTCAGCGAATGGCTGCTGCTGGAGCAGGACCGCATCGACCAGTTCGCCGACGCCACGGGCGATCACCAGTGGATTCACGTCGATCCGCTCAAGGCCGCCAGCGGCCCGTTTGGCGCCTGCATTGCCCATGGCTACCTGAGCCTGTCACTGGTCAATCTGTTCTTGCCGCAGATCGTCGAAGTCCGTGGTCTGGCCATGGGCGTCAACTACGGCTGCGAGCGGGTGCGCTTTCCCTCGGTGGTGCGCGTCGGTTCGCGGGTGCGCGGTAGTGCACAACTGATCGCGGTCGAGGAAGTGAAGGGCGGCGTACAGGCGACCGTCCGCGTCAGCGTCGAAATCGACGGCGAGGAACGTCCTGGCTGCGTGGTCGACACCATCAGTCGCTATTACCCGGCCTGACCTTCAACAGCATTTTCGAGGAACTGAACATGAAAGAAGCCGTCATCGTTTCCACCGCCCGCACTCCGATCGGCAAGGCCTTTCGCGGTGCGTTCAATGACACCGAAGCGCCGCAACTGGGCGGCCACGTGGTGCGCGAAGCCGTGCGCCGTGCCGGCATCGAGCCGGGTGAAGTGGACGACGTGATTATCGGCGCCGCGGCGCAGCAGGGCACACAGTCCTATAACCTGGGCCGCCTGTGCGCGATTGCCGGTGGCTTGCCGGCGTCGGTTGCCGGGATGGCGGTCGAACGCCAGTGCTCGTCGGGCCTGATGAGTATCGCCATGGCGGCCAAAGGCATCATGTGCGACGAAATCGACATCGCCGTGGCCGGTGGCCTGGAGTCGATTTCCCTGGTGCAGAACAAGCACAAGAACCTGTATCGCAACCAGTCGGGTTCGGTGATCGAGCTGGACCCGCACGCCTATATCCCGATGATCGAAACCGCCGAGATCATCTGCGCACGTTATGGCATCTCCCGCGACGAGCAGGACGAATACAGCTATCAGAGCCAGCTGCGTACCGCACAGGCCCAGAGCGCCGGGCGCTTCGACCGCGAACTGGCACCGCTGACCAGCCGCCAGATGATCGTCGACAAGGCCACGGGCGAAACCCGCCATGAGTCCGTCACTTTGCTGCGCGACGAGTGCAACCGCATCGACACCAGCCTCCAGAGCCTGAAGGCACTGGAGCCGGTATGGCCGGGCGGTCAGTGGAGCGACAAGGGGCGTTTCATCACCGCCGGCAATGCCTCGCAGCTGTCCGACGGTGCGTCGGCCTCGGTGTTGATGAGTGCGAAAATGGCCGAGAAGCGTGGCCTGGAACCGCTGGGGATCTATCGCGGCATGGCCGTCGCCGGCTGCAACTCCGACGAGATGGGCATCGGCCCGGTGTACGCCATTCCCAAGCTGCTCAAGCGCCACGGCCTGACCATGGATCACATCGGTCTGTGGGAGTTGAACGAAGCGTTCGCCTGCCAGGTGCTGTACTGCCGCGACACCCTGGGCATTCCGGCCGAACGCCTGAACGTCAACGGCGGAGCGATCTCCATCGGCCATCCGTTCGGCATGTCCGGAGCGCGGATGGTCGGCCATGCGCTGGTCGAAGGCCAGCGTCGCGGTTTGCGTTATGTGGTGGTGAGCATGTGCATCGGTGGCGGCATGGGTGCTGCTGCTCTATTCGAGGTGGTCTGAATGATTAGCGCTCAACATATCCAGGCGACCATGGCCCGTTACGTGGAGCTGGTGGATGTCGGCGACATCGAGGGCATCCTCGCGCTATACGCCGAAGACGCCACCGTTGAAGACCCGGTCGGCCAGGTGCCGTTGCAGGGCATCGACGCCATCGCGCGCTTTTACCG
>NZ_JBGCUL010000342.1:0-4523 GCF_054177685.1 Pseudomonas sp. P5_A2_2 | reverse complement strand
GTCCTGGGTGCCGCTACGGCCGGCTTTGCCTGCTCGCGGTTGTTTCTTTAGGGGTTGCAACTGTTCGTTCATGGGCACTCGAGTCGGAAGAACTGCGGCGAATTGACGGTGACTGTATTACGGCACGGTGGGTCGCTGGCAAGTATCGCGTAAATAACACTGTGATTGTACACAATGGTTAGTGCCAACACGACTGTACGGCTGAATGTTGCTACGGCTGTATTGCAACGTCTGGTTACTTTTGAGTTTAGGCTTGTTCGTAGAATCCGCCTTTGTAACGCGATCCCTGTGGGAGCGAGCTTGCTCCGGGCGGCGTTCCGACGATGGCGGCGTCACATTCAGCACTCCTGTTGGCTGATCCACCGCTATCGCGAGCAAGCTCGCTCCCACAGGGGTTCAGACGTTGCCGCGGACATCTTCATTTGTAAAAGGAACACCATCCGTCATGAACGACGCCACCCAAACGCAGCTCCGCCCGTTGGCCGACACCTCGCCCTCGGCCATCGTCGCCGGATTCATCGCCATGATGACCGGCTACACCAGCTCCCTGGTGCTGATGTTTCAGGCCGGGCAAGCGGCGGGCCTGAGCAGCGGGCAGATTTCTTCGTGGATCTGGGCCATCTCGATCRGTATGGCGGTGTGCTCCATTGGCCTGTCCCTGCGCTATCGCACGCCGATAACCATTGCCTGGTCGACCCCCGGCGCCGCGCTGCTGATCACCAGCCTGGGCGGCGTGAGCTACGGCGAAGCCATTGGTGCCTATATTACCTGCGCGGTGCTGGTGACGATTTGCGGGCTGACCGGCAGCTTCGAACGGCTGATGAAAAAGATTCCCGCATCCCTGGCCGCCGCCCTACTGGCGGGGATCCTGTTCAAGATCGGCAGCGAGATTTTCGTCGCAGCGCAACACCGCACCGCCCTGGTACTGGGGATGTTTGTCACTTATCTGGTGGTCAAGCGCCTGTCGCCACGCTATTCGGTGTTGGCAGCATTGCTGATCGGCACGGCATTGTCAGGCTTCATGGGGCTGCTGGACTTCAGCGGTTTTCACCTGGAGGTGGCGACGCCGGTCTGGACCACGCCGCACTTCTCCCTGGCCGCGACCATCAGCATTGGCATCCCGCTGTTTGTCGTCGCCATGACCTCACAAAACATGCCCGGTATCGCCGTATTGCGCGCCGATGGCTACACGGTGCCTGCCTCGCCGCTGATCACCACCACCGGCATCGCCAGTTTGCTGCTGGCACCGTTCGGCTCCCACGGGATCAACCTGGCGGCGATCAGCGCAGCGATCTGCACCGGACCGCACGCCCATGAGGATCGCCACAAGCGCTACACCGCAGCCGTCTGGTGCGGGATTTTCTACGGGATCGCCGGGGTGTTCGGCGCGACGCTCGCGGCATTGTTTGCCGCGCTGCCCAAGGAGCTGGTGCTGTCGATTGCGGCGCTGGCGCTGTTCGGCTCGATCATCAACGGCTTGAGCATCGCCATGAGCGAAGTGAAGGAACGTGAAGCAGCGTTGATCACCTTCATGGTCACGGCATCGGGGCTGACGCTGTTTTCCATCGGTTCGGCGTTCTGGGGGATTGTCGCGGGGGTGGTGACTCTGCTGATCCTGACCTGTAGGAGCGAGCCTGCTCGCGATGGTCGTCAACGATAACGCTGGAAACCTGAGACCCCGCAGCGCTCTCAGGTTCATCGCGAGCAAGCTCGCTCCTACAAAAAAAGCAAAAAAAACGGCGACCCTTGAGTCGCCGTTTTTTACTGGAACATCAAGCTACCGGATTGATCGGCTTTTCCGGGTACCAGACGTCCAGCAGCGGGCTGACTTCAACGCTGGTCAGCTCGGTGCGGCCTTTGAGCCAGGCTTCAACGGCAGCGCGCTGTTCAGCGCTGACCGAGCCACGCTTCTGCAGGCAAACCAGACCGTAGTCGTCGCCGCCAACATAACCCAGACCGTTGGCTTCCATGGCTTCTTTGAGGAACGCATCGAGGAAAGCATCAATGGCTTCATCAGCCAAATCTTCTTTGAAATCCAGGTTCAGTTCGAAACCCAGCTCTTGAAATTCATCGACGCACAGTTTTTTGCGCAGACGCTGGGAACGGTTAGTCGCCATTGAAACAATCCTCTTAAGTAATAACGGCCGGCACTTTAGCAGTTTAAGCCGCCGATTGCCTGACTCTCTGGGCCACGATGCCTACCGTCGGTAAAAAAATAGCCGATCAGACAGCCCGCGCACGGCACAAGCTGTGACACCTTGGGGCATAATGCCGACACTTTCATGACCATTGAGGGAATTTATCTCCATGCCCTCATCTTTTTTCCCCTCGACTGTAGGGTTTTATTTCAGATGATCAGATCTTTGCGTCCATTGCTGTTGGCCGGTTTTCTTCTCCCCCTGGCCCTCTCCGTYTCCGCCGCTCCAATCAATACCGCGTTGTCGCCCAACGTTGAAAAAGCCCTGAAAGCCAGCAAGTTGCAGGACAACGCCCTGTCGCTGGTGATGATCCCGCTCACCGRCCCCGGCACCCCGACAGTGTTCAACGCCGACGTGTCGGTCAACCCGGCGTCGACCATGAAACTGGTCACCACCTACGCAGCCCTGGAAATGCTCGGGCCGAACCACCAGTGGAAAACCGAGTTCTACACCGACGGCACCTTGAGTGGCGGCATTCTCAACGGCAACCTCTACCTCAAGGGTGGCGGCGATCCGAAGCTGAACATGGAAAAACTCTGGTTGCTGATGCGCGACCTGCGTGCCAACGGTGTCACCCAGGTCACTGGCGACCTGGTGCTGGATAAAACCTTCTTCGTGCAACCGCAATTGCCGGAGTTCAATGACGACGGCAACGACGAGAACAAACCGTTCCTGGTCAAACCCGATTCGCTGCTGGTCAACCTCAAGGCGCTGCGCTTCGTCGCGCGCAATGACTCGGGCAAGGTGCTGATCTCGGTGGAACCGCCGATTGCGACCATCCGTATCGACAACCAGGTCAAGGCCCTCAATTCCAAACAGTGCACCGGCGGCGTGCGCTACAACCCGGTGGCACAGGCCGACGGCAGCATGACCGTGACGGTCGGCGGTCAGCTGGGTGAAGGCTGCAGCTCGCAGACTTACCTGTCGCTGCTCGACCACGCGACCTACACCGCTGGCGCCGTCCGCGCGATCTGGAAGGAACTGGGTGGCAGCATTCAGGGCAAGGATGTGCTGGCGCCAACACCGAAAGACGCCAAGGTCCTGGCCCGGGCGTTTTCGCCAGACCTGGCGGAAATCATCCGCGACATCAACAAGTACAGTAACAACACCATGGCCCAGCAGTTGTTCCTGAGCCTGGGCCAACGCTTCCGCACCGATGCCGATGGTGACGACGCCAAGGCCGCCCAGCGCGTCGTGCGTCAGTGGCTGGCGAAAAAGGGCATCACCGCACCGCATCTGGTAATGGAGAACGGCTCCGGCCTGTCCCGTGCCGAGCGCGTCAGCGCCCGGGAAATGGCCTCGATGCTCGAAGCTGCGTGGCACAGCCCGTATGCCGCCGAGTACATCAGTTCGATGCCGATTGCCGGCACCGACGGCACCATGCGCAAGCGCCTGAAGACCACTGCGATGCGCGGTGAAGCCCACGTCAAGACCGGCACCCTGAACACTGTGCGGGCGATCGCCGGTTTCAGTCGCGACGTCAACGGCAACACCTGGGTGGTGGTGGCGATCCTCAACGACAAGGCCCCGTTTGGCGCCTCTTCGGTGCTCGATCAGGTGCTGCTCGACCTGTACCGCCAACCGAAACTGCCGCAGACGGCTTCGGTGTTGTAACCCGGCCCCTGAGAACTACAGAGATCCACTGTGGGAGCGAGCTTGCTCGCGATGACGGAGTGTCAGTCACATTAATACTGACTGAACTGTTGCTATCGCGAGCAAGCTCGCTCCCACAGGGTTAGCGTGCAACCCGGGTTAATTCATCTCCCCTTCTACCCGATCCCTTCCCGCCTGCTTCGCCGCGTAAACTCCCGAATCCGCGCGCAACAGCAAGGCATCGGCGCCCTCCCCGGCCCGCCAACTGGCAATCCCGAAACTGGCGGTGACCGTACCTACATCGTCAATGGGTGAACTGCGCAAGCCTTGCCACAATTGCCGGGCCAACACAAAGGCATGTTCGCCGCTGATATCCGGGCACAGCACCATGAACTCCTCACCGCCCAGGCGGCAGAACACATCGGTCCGGCGCAGCCGGTGACCGATCCGTTGGCACACGGCCTGCAACACCCGATCACCGATGGCATGCCCATGCAGGTCATTGATGCGTTTGAAATGGTCGATATCGAGCATGATCACCGACAGATCCCCACCGCCGCGCTCCACCCGGGCCATTTCGGTGGTCAAGCGCTCCTGGAAATAGCGCCGGTTGTGGATACCGGTCAGCGAATCGGTGACCGACAACGCGCGCAACTCTTCCTCCACCCGCTTCATATCGGAAATGTCCGAGACGTAGCCGTGCCACAGCACGCCGCCACCGGGCAGTTCCTC
>NZ_JBGCUL010000341.1:0-4550 GCF_054177685.1 Pseudomonas sp. P5_A2_2 | reverse complement strand
CGCCTGGTCGCCGTGAACTCGATCAACTGGGCGCGGATCATGGCCCAGATCGTTTACTACTTCCATGCGGCCCTGCAACTGGGCGGCCCKGCGCGTTCGGTGGCGTTCTCGGTGCCGACTGGCAACTTCGGCGACATCTTCGCCGGTTACCTGGCGCGCAACATGGGGCTGCCGATCAACCAGTTGATCGTCGCCACCAACCGCAACGATATCCTGCACCGCTTCATGAGCGGCAACCAGTACGTCAAGGAAACCCTGCACGCCACGCTGTCGCCGTCCATGGACATCATGGTGTCGTCGAACTTCGAACGCCTGCTGTTCGACCTGCACGGTCGCAACGGCGCGGCCATCGCCGGGCTGATGGATTCGTTCAAGCAGGGCGGCGGTTTCAGCGTCGAGCAAGAGCGCTGGACCGAAGCCCGCAAGTTGTTCGACTCGCTGGCCGTGGATGACGCGCAAACCTGCGAAACCATTGCTGAAGTCTACGAGCAGACCGGTGAAGTGCTGGATCCGCACACTGCCATCGGCGTGAAAGCTGCGCGGGAATGCCGTCGCAGCCTGGACATTCCAATGGTGATCCTGGGCACTGCCCACCCGGTCAAATTCCCGGACGCCGTGGAAAAAGCCGGCGTAGGAAAAGCACTCGAACTGCCTGCACATCTTTCTGATTTGTTTGAACGAGACGAACGTTGCACCGTATTGCCAAATGACCTGAAGGCCGTGCAGGCCTTTGTCAGTCAGCATGGCAACCGCGGCAAGCCGCTGTAACCGGTCAGCGCTGTAACATTTTGAAGCCCGTCTCCTGACGGGCTTTTTCATTTCTGCATGCACACTTGTCGTGTCATCGCCGTGAAAGGACAGGCGAATGGATCACCAAGGACATGGGAATGCTGTTTACAAGTGTGTTCAAGCCAGTCGCGCGCTGGCTGTTTTTATTCGGCATGCTGGGAATCGCCGAATGGGGAGGGGCGAGCTCTGCATCGCTTCAGGATCGTGGGAAGTCTGACGCACGCTCAATGGTCGTGCTGGATGAACAGGAGTTGCAGTGGATGGCCAGCCATCCACGGGTCGTGGTCACGGCACTGGAATATCCGTTATACCTGTTCAAGGATGAACATGGCCAATGGACGGGCTTGAACAGTGACCTGCTCAAGCGCATCAGTGACATGACGGGGTTGCAGTTCGTTTACGAACAGTCTTTTTCCACCGATCAGATGCTGGCCCATCTGGAAAGCGGCGCGGCGAATTTGAGTACGACCCTGGCGATGAATGACGAACGCAAGGTATTTCTCGATTTCAGCCATGCGTTCGGCGGTGCCGGATGGGTCTTTGTCGGGCAGGCTGGGGCTCCGCCGGTGCAGTCGCTGGAGGATATGGCGAAGCGGGTACTGGTGCTGCCGACCCGGCATGCACTGGAAACGGTGATCCGTCGTGATTATCCGTCCATCGAATTGCGTTCGGTCAAAACCTACACAGAAGCCCGTGCCTGGGTTGAAAGCGACGAAGCCTACGTCACCATCGAAAATGAAATCGGCGCCCAGCATTTTCCGTCGGGTCGGCTGCAGATCGGGGCTGTGGTGCCGGGCAAATGGGATGCGGATTATCTGACGTTGCGCAAAGGTCAGCCGCAGTTGCTGAGTATCCTCAACAAGGCGCTTGAGGCGTTTCCTGCGCAGGAGCTGCGCGACCTTCGCCTGAAGTGGTTCGGCGGCGCTACCGTGCCACAGCCGCCTGGCCTCTGGCAGCGGATTGACCAGTGGGTCTGCTGGGGCATGCTTGTGCTCAGCCTGTTCGRCCTGTTGTCCCTGCTCTGGAATCGGCGGTTGGCGGTGGTGGTCAGGCAACGGGTCGAGGCCCAAAGCAGCCTGCGCGATCAGCTCGCCTTCCAGCATGCCCTGATGGATGCCATGCCTGACCCGATGTTTGTCCGTGATCTTCAAGGGCGTTTGATCATGTGCAACAAGAGTTATGAGGACGCCTTGTCGACGCGTTTTGACCGGATGCAGGGGCGACAGTTGATCGAGGTCGATGTCATGCCCAGACAAACCGCGGAACTGCTGCACGCCGAGTTTCTGGCGCAGTTGAGTACACGCAGGACGCGCTTCTTCGAGCGTCAATTGATGTTCAAGGACGGTGTCAGGGATATCTACCAGTGGACGGTGCCGTTTTACACGGCCGATGGCCAGCTACGAGGATTGTTGGGGGGCTGGGCCGATATCGCCCGGCGTACCCGACAGACGTGATGGTTGCGTTTTTTCTCTGTCATGTTCGCCGTGCATGCTCACTTGACTGAGCGGCAGGTTCACCTGCAGTCAGTATCCAGAACTTTCTTCTCGGGCCAGCGGTCATCTGTTGTAGGCATGCCCCAGGCACGTTGTTTCGGACTATTGAGGGGTGATAGGGATGGAAAGTATCAGTCTGTTGCTGGGTGAGGCGATGAGCCCGTATCAGGTCACATTGACCTCGTCAGGCATTCGTGGCGAATGCCGGGTAACCCTGAAGAATGCTATCGGCGCGACCGTGGTCGAGCGCGAGTTCAATCAGCTCCAGTTGAATGACAAACGCCTGCTGACGGATGTGGTCGACGGTTTGCATCGCGACGTGCTGATCGCTGAAGGACGCCTTGAGCCTTGTGTCATCGCGGCATTGCGTAATGCGGCGCAGGACAAGCTGCTGGCCAGCCGCAATTGAAGGGATTTTTGTGGGAACCTTCCCGCGCCCAGGTCAGTCAGACTTTGTAACAGCAGGATCAAGCATTGTGCTCCGGTGCTTGTAGCTTGCTGCTACTGGTCTCCAGGCAGACCACGTTTAACCCCGGGTCGTCTCCCCACTTCCCGGGGTTTCTTTTGCCCGGGATTTGTCAGGGTTGCACCAGGTTGTCGAAAAACGCCTTGGTGTCTTTCAGGTAATCGCTGCGGCTCTCAGGATCCAGCCAGGCGGCGTAGGCCTCATCAAGGCGTTCGCGGGGAAGGGTGCGCAGCACCTGGTTGATCTCGACAATGGCCTGCCGGCCCTTTGGCGTGTCGGTGCAGCCGATATAACCGGACAGGTATTGCAGTTCAGATGGCACCGTCTTTGCGCAACTCTGCGATCTGCGTCGCGTCATAGCCAAGTTCCTGGAGTACCTGTGCGTTGTGCTCACCCAGTTGTGGCCCGACCCATTCACATTCTCCGGGTGTCTCTGAAAGTTTCGGCACAATGCCCGGCATCTTGAAGTCTTTGCCGTCCGGCAGCTTGGCCTGCAGGAACATTTCCCGTGCCAGGTATTGAGGATCATTGAACATGTCTTCGGCGCTGAAGATCCGACTGACCGGCACCTCGGCCTGATTGAGTCGCGCCAGCACCGTGTCCAGCGGCAACGAGTTGACCCAGCGATCGATGACGCCATAAATCTCGTCGCGTCGGGCATCGCGGCCATCGTTGCTGGCAAGCAGAGGATCGTTGGCCAGGTCTTCCCGGTCAATGATCAGCATGAAACGTTTGAAAATCGCGTCGCCATTGGCGCCGATCTGCACGTGCTTGCCATCGGCGCTGGTGTGGATCGAGGACGGGGTGATGCCCGGCATGATGTTGCCCGTGCGTTCGCGAATGAAGCCGAACACATCGAACTCCGGGACCATGCTTTCCATCATCGCGAAGATGGCTTCGTACAGCGCCACGTCCACCACTTGCCCCTGGCCACCGTTGACCTCGCGATGACGCAGGGCCATCAGTGCGCCGATCACGCCCCAGAGCGCGGCAATCGAGTCGCCGATGGAAATGCCGGTGCGCACCGGTGGCCGGTCTTCGAAGCCGGTGATGTAGCGCAGGCCCCCCATGGATTCACCAACTGCGCCAAAGCCGGGCTGATCTTTCATCGGGCCGGTCTGGCCGAAACCCGACAGCCGCACCATGACCAGTTTCGGGTTCAAGGTGTGCAGGACGTCCCAGCCCAGGCCGAGTTTCTCCAGGACGCCGGGACGAAAGTTTTCGATCAGAATGTCTGCTTCACCCAGCAGCTGTTTCAGGATCGCCTGACCGTCAGGGTGCTTGAGATTGAGGGTCAGGGACTTTTTATTGCGGGCCTGGACGAACCACCACAACGAAGTGCCTTCATACAACTTGCGCCATTTGCGCAATGGATCACCGCCGTCCGGGGACTCGACCTTGATCACATCGGCACCGAATTCAGCGCAAATGCGCGAAGCAAACGGGCCGGCAATCAAGGTACCCAATTCGATGACTTTCAGACCGGAAAGCGGTTTGGCGGTGAGCGGCATGCGGGATCCTGCAGGACAAAGGATGAGCGAATACAGCGTTTTAACATAGCCGACGGTCAGGCGCTTCAGGTTGATCACCTTCAATTCGTGGATTGCCTTGCGCATCGGTTAGACTTGCCGCCTTTCCTCGTATCAAGAAGCCCGTTCATGGCCCAGCCGTCCACGACCTACAAGTTTGAACTGAACCTCACCGACCTTGACCGCAGCGTCTACGAGAGCGTGAAGCAGACCATCGCCCGTCACCCTTCGGAAACCGAAGAGCGCATGACCGTGCGCCTGCTGGCCTACGCC
>NZ_JBGCUL010000340.1:0-4580 GCF_054177685.1 Pseudomonas sp. P5_A2_2 | reverse complement strand
GCCTGATTGATTCGAACATCGCGCCTGAATAAAAAAATCCCGTTCGGGTTCGCCTGAGCGGGATTTTATACGTGTTGATTGCCTGTGTGAAATTTACCGGGTATTTTTTCATGTAATTAATAATAGAAGATTTCACGAGGCCGTATGTGTCAGCAATCCACCCGGCATGTCGCCAGTTACTACGCCCATACCTGCGCCGATCGTCTGGTCGATCGAGCCGCACTGGAAGGTGAGCAAGACACCGAAGTGCTGATCATCGGGGCTGGTTTCAGTGGGTTGCACACGGCTTTGCGCCTGGCGCTGGCCGGCAAGCGCGTGACCCTGCTCGAAGCCAGCCGGGTGGCCTGGGCCGCTTCGGGGCGCAATGGCGGGCAGGCGATTCTCGGTTGGTCGTGCGACATGCCACCGCTGGAAGCGGCGCTGGGTTACGAACGGGCGCGGCGCTTGTGGGACGGCATGCGCTGGGCTGCGCGGGAACTGCGTGACTTGCCTGGCCGCCATGAGTTCGATTGCGACTACCGCGCCGGTCATCTGTGGACCTCGGTAATGCCCCGTCGGGTAGGCCTGCTGACCGAATGGCAACACGAGGCCAGCCACAAGTGGGGCCACGACAAACTGCAATTTATCGAGCGCAGTGAATTGCCCCAGTGGGTTGCCAGCGAGCGTTATCAGGCCGGCCTGTTCGATCCCGAGGGCGGGCATTTGAATCCGCTGAAACTGGCCCTCGGCCTTGCCGATGCGATCGAGCGCGCCGGTGGCCGCATCCACGAGCAAAGCAAGGCGCTGAGCTATGGCGAGGAGGGCGACGGGATTGTGGTGACCACCGAGCGCGGTCGTATTCGCGCCGACGTGCTGGTGCTGGCGTGCAACGCTTACCTCGACCGACTCGACCCGCAACTGGCGAGTTGCGTGTTGCCGGTCGGGACGTATCAGGTCGCGACTGCGCCGCTGACGAAGGAGCAAGCCACCGCGCTGCTGCCGAGCAACGTGTGTGTTACCGACAACCAGTTCGTGCTCGATTATTTCCGCCGTACCCCGGACAACCGCCTGCTGTTCGGAGGTGGTTGCACCTACCTGGGTGGGATGCCCAAGGACATCGCCGCGGCGACCCGGCCGTTCCTGGAGCGGGTGTTCCCACAACTCATGGGCGTCGAACTGGAGTTTGCCTGGGGCGGACACATCGACCTGACCCTCAAGCGCACACCGGATATCGGACGGCGCGGCGATCTTTACTGGATGCAGGGGTATTCCGGGCATGGCGTGTTGCCGACACTGGCCGCGGCGCGGGCGGTGTCCGACGCGATCCTCGGTCAGCCCGACGAGTTGTCCCTGTACCAGGGCCTGAACAACGGCAGTTTTCCCGGCGGCAAATACCTGGCCGCGCCGCTGGAAGCCATCGGCAAGGCCTGGTATCGACTGCGCGACAGCATTTGAAGCGACACTTTCTGGAAGCCTCAAGATGGACATGCAAGAAGAAATCTCGGCGCTGGCGATCCTGATCCAGGACCTGCGCAAACACAAAAAGTACACCCTGAAGGAACTGGCGGACAAAATCGGTCGCTCCGTGGGTTTTCTGTCCCAGGTCGAGCGCGGCCTGTCGCGCCCGACGGTGGCGGACTTGACCGCCATCAGCGAAACCCTCGGCGTGCCGACCACCTATTTCTACAGCCTGCCCAAACCCATGGCCTTGCCCTGGGTCACCCGCCCGGACGAGCGCCGCACGCTGTACTACGCCGACGGCATCACCGACATCCTCGTTTCACCAAAAATGCGCGCGTCCTTTTCGATGCTCGAAAGCCAACTGGAGCCCGGTGCCAGCAGCGGCGACCGGCACATGAAGGACAGCTCGGAGCAGGGCGGTTACGTCCTGGAAGGGGAACTGACCCTGTGGCTCGACGACAACGAACCGGTGACCCTGCATCCCGGCGACAGCTTTCAACTGGCCAGCCATGCGCACTGCCGCTACGGCAACCGGTCCGATCAACTGACCCGTGTGCTTTGGGTTTACACCTGATAACAACAAGGAATAAATCGATGGATGCTGTGTGCTCTGAACTGCTGGCCGAGGTTCGCAACTTCCGCCACTGCAACCCCGAAGTGCGTTATGTCGATCTGATCTCCCTGGACATTCCGGGGCATTTCTACGGCAAGCGCTACCCGATCGAGATGCTGGAAAAAGTCGCTGCCGGCAGTGCACTGAAGCTGCCGCAGAACTGCGTGTTGCTCGGCACCCAGGGCGGGCTGTTCAAGATCGGCGATTACTGCTTCAACGATGGTGACCCGGACGCGCTGCGCCGTTTGGTGCCCGGCACCTTGAAGCTGGTGACCTGGGAAAAGCAGCCTCTGGGCCAGATGTTGATCACCTCCGACGGCACGGACAAACCCATCGAATTCGAACCCCGTGAAGTGCTGGCGCGAGTGCTGGACCGGCTGCACCGTAAAGGCATTTTCCCGGTGGTGGCCTTCGAGCTGGAGTTTTACCTGTTCGACAGTCACTTGAAGGACGGCTTGCCGCAATTTCCCCGTGACGAACTGACCGGCGATGCCGACGATCAGCCGAACATGCACATCGAACGCTTGTCGCGCTTCGCCCCGGTGCTCGATGAAATGGTCGAGACCGCGCGATCCCAGGGCGTCGATGCCACGGTGATCACCGCCGAGCTCGGCCCGGGCCAGTTCGAAATCAACTTCGGCCATTGCGATGACGGCCTGCGCGCCGCCGACTGGGCGGCCCTGTTCTGCCGCAGCACCCGGGGCGTGGCGCTCAAGCACAACTTGCGCGCCAGCTTCATGGCCAAACCTTACTTGCAGCACCCCGGCAGCGGCATGCACGTGCATGTCAGCCTGTATGACCAGGCCGGTAATAACCTGCTGGCGGCGAACGGCCAGCGGGCGCTGCGCCATGCGGTGGCAGGTTGCCTGGATGTGTTGCCGCACTGCATGCCGATCTTTGCCCCGAACCACAACGCCATGCGCCGCTTGAGCGCCACGGTGAACGTCGCGTCCCGCGCCAGTTGGGGTTTCGAGGATCGCGATGCCTGCTTGCGTATTCCGGAGTCGGACATCAAGAACCTGCGCATCGAACATCGCCTGGCCGGCGCCGACGCCAACCCCTATCTGGCGTTGGCGGCGATTCTGGTGGGGTTGGAGCAAGGCCTGGAAGGGGAGCGCGAGCCGATTGCACCGCTCAACGAAGACCGCAGCAGTGGCATCGATTTTCCGTTGGAAATGCTCGAAGCGGTGCAGGCCATGCAAAGTCATGCATCGCTGCGCGAAGGCTTGGGGGCGGAGTTTGTGGACGTCTACTGCGAAAACAAGCGTCAGGATCATCTGGCATTTCTGCATGACATCAGCGCGCGGGAGTATCGCTGGTTCCTGTAGTCGCCCTTAGAAAACATGTGGATATTGAAGGGGTTAGAAGGATTAGTAACTGGATAGTGAATAAAAATATCTTGTTACAGGCCGAAATATTCCGTAATATCCGCGCCGCGTTCACCACCACGGTTTATGCATTTTTAAATCCCAGGCGTCCATCAGCTGCCTGGGATTTTTTTTGCCTGAAATTCAGTCCGCCGCTGACTCCATCATCGGCGCACGCTTGCCGAGCTTCATCAGCCAGTAATAACTCAACGCCGGCACCAGCAACCCGACGATCCACGCCAGGTCCACCCCGTCCAGCACCGTGGCCACCGGGCCGACGTACAACGTGGTGTTCATGAACGGAATTTCCAGGGCAATCGCCAGCAGGAAACTGCCGCAGGCAATCCGGTYGACCCGTCCGTAGATCCCGTTCAGGTCGAAGATGTCGTCAATCCGGTACTGGCCTTTGCGCAGGCAGTAGTAGTCCACCAGATTGATCGCCGTCCACGGAATCAGGAAGTAGCTCATGAAGAAGATGAAGTTGAGGAAGAAGTTGATGAAGTCGTCCTGACTGATGGTGCACAGGGCCGTGGCCACCAGGCTGATCAGCAGCATGAACACACCGCGTACCCGCGGCGTCACCTTGAGCCGGGCAAAAGGCTCGATCACGGTGATGGTCGACATGAACGCGCCGTACAGGTTGAACACGTTGATCGACACCTGGCCGTAGACGATGAAGGCGAACAACAGCACCGCGCCAGTGCCGAACAGACCGGCGACATGCCCGCCGACATTGCTGGAGAAGTCACCGATGCCGACGCTCAGGATCGCCCCGAGAATCATCATCCACGCGCCACCGCTGACCGTGCCGGCGTAGCTGTACCAGAACACCTGGGCGGTCGACGTGTTGCTTGGCAGGTAGCGCGAGTAGTCGGCGACGTAAGGCGCATAGGACAGTTGCCAGGTCACGGCAATGCTCACCGCCACCAGGAACTTCGACAACGAGAAGCCGGTTGGCAGCCATTGTTCGGCCGGGATCGGCAACTGCAAGGCGAGCACCGTGGCGGCGACGAACACCACCAGCGACAGAATCGACAGTAGCTTCTGCAAGCGGTGAATCAACCGATAGCCATAGAGCGCGACGACGAAGCACAACGCGCCGATCAGGTAGATATTGCCGGACATCGGCAGCGGGCTGACGGACTCCAGCGCCTGGGCCG
>NZ_JBGCUL010000339.1:0-4601 GCF_054177685.1 Pseudomonas sp. P5_A2_2 | reverse complement strand
TGCCGGGCAAGATCGCGGACCTTGTCGTACTCACTGTCGGTGAAGATCACCGAAGCGCCTTGACGCACCGCAAACAAGGTAGCCACGCCTTCGCCACAACCGACATCCAGCAAAGTGTCGTCGGCGGTAATGGCAAACCCTTTGAGCAATTCGCCGCTGTCGCCGAGAAACCAGCCGTCGAGCAGAGCATCGTACAAACCGATATCCCTGGGCGAGACCCGCGTTTCTGGTGGGGCGACCTCTACCGATGCGGGCCGCAACTTCGCAAGCAGGCGCCGAATCATGTGCTCGACGCTTGTGCGCAGTTTGCTTCACGCCGTTCCAGCAACTGCTCGAACACCGCCTTCAGGCGCTGCTCGGCAACGGCCTGGCTGCAGAATCCCTGCAGGCTGCGCACGGCATGGGCCGACATCCGTTGATAGCGCTCGACGTCCTGTCTGGCGACGTCATGGCTGGCGGAAAAGGCCGTACACAGCGAGTCCCAATCCGTGATGTAACGCAGGGTACGATACGCTGCTCGAGGATCGTGGGGCCAGGATGTCAGTTCGTCGGTGCCTTCGACGATAAACGCGTTGTCACGGTCGATGTAGTCGGCCATGGCGGTGTTCAGCGGCGCAATCGCCGGCTTGCCGCAGGACATGAATTCCATCAACGGCAGGCACTGCCCTTCGCCGTAGGAACAATTGACGACGTAACTGGTGGCCTCGACCAGGCGCTCATAGTCGATGTCGGACAGATAGCCGTGGATCAGCACGATACGGCACTGATAGGACTGATTCTTGTAGACGTGGTGCAGCATGTCGTTCAGTGCGTTGGCGATGTCATGGTGCGTAAGCTTGAGCACCAGGGTCGCGTCGGGCGTGTCGCGAAAGGCGGTGCAGAACGCACTGATCATGTCCTTCCAGTTCTTGCGTCCGTCGTAGGGATTGAACACTGAGGTGTAGACCACGCCCTCGAGCAACAGCTCACAGTCGCGCGGCGGCTGGTCGAAGGCAATCGGCGTGCCTTCGCGCAAACGTTCGGGGCCGTAGGGGCGCAAGTCCGTGGTGCGACTGTCGATCAATAGCCCGCGCMGGTTCAGGCGCGTAGGGCCCACGACCGGACGCTTGTCCAGAAGCTCGCCACGGGCGGCAAAACGGTCCCAGACGGGCGCCGCAATCGCGCTGATCGGGTAATCGGGGCCCATCACATCGCGCACGGCATTCACGGTAAAACTGGAGTGGGTGATCGCCGTCCCGCTGGCGCCCAGCACCGTCCGCCAGTCATGCCGCGGTTCGCCCTGCCAGCTCTCGGTGGGAATGGTGCTGAACTCCCAGGCGAACACCGAAATCGTCGGGCACGCGTAGTGGACCGGCGTGCGATGCGGCGGAGAAAACGACAGGAACACACAGTCTTCGCCCCGGCTCAGGCAATCGAAATACAGCCGATCGACTAACTCGTCCGGGTTGCTGACCTCGATCACCTGCCCCAGCCGTTCGAGCACCGGGCGGAATTCCTTGAGGACGAAGTAATAGCTGTACTCGGGCCGCCCCAGGTTCTGCTGGATGTTGCTCTTGTTGGTTTCCGAATGAATGATGATCAGCACGATGCAGTCCCCGTTTCGGCAACCAGCGGCACGACGTCACGGCCAGGTTCCTGTTTGAAGAACAGCGCCAGTCGCTGCTGCACCGGGGCGAAGCTGCAGTACTGGTGCATGCGTTCGCTGGCCGCGTCCGCCATGTCCTGCCAGGTGCCCGGCTGGTTCTTTGCCATCGCGTAGCTGTTCTCATAAGCCACTTTCAACGACCCCCAGTCCGGACGGTGGCGCAAAGTGCGGTACAGGATGCGCGCGTCTTCCGGCCAGATCGTTGGCTCCTGGCTGGACTTGACGACGAAGGCCACACGCTCGTCGATGTAGTCGCGCATCGCCGTGTGGTTCGGGGCGATGACCGGCCGCGCGCAGGACATGAACTCCATCAGCGGCAGGCACAGGCCTTCGCAGCGTGAAGCGTTGACGTAGTAACTCGCCGCGCCATAGAGCCGTGCGAACTGCTCGTCCTGCAGATAACCGTGCATGACCACCACGCGACAGGCGAAGGGCGAGAGCTGGGACAGCAAGGTGATGAGCTCGACGTAATAGGTCGACAGGTCGTTCTGGGTCATCTTCAACACGAGCGTGGCGTCTTGCACATCACGCAGCGCCCAGCAGAACGCCGTGATCAGGTAGTGCCAGTTCTTGCGCCCGTCATCGGGGTTGAACACGCTCACGTAGATGACGCCATCGACCTCGATTTCGACCGTTTGGCTGGTGTCGGGGAAAGCCGCTTGTGGATGCTCGTCCGGCGCGGAGGCTTCGCTGACGACAGGTTCATCCGCCACAGGGGCTTCGCTGATGGCAAGTTCATCCGGCACGGAGGCTGCGCTGATGGCAGCTTCATCCGGCACGAAGGCTGCGCTGATGACGGGTTCGATCGGCAACGGCTGAGGTTTCCGAAACCTGGCCAGCCATGGGCGAACGGCATCCGGCACCAGATCGCGAACGGCTTCGCGATACCACAACAGCAGGTAATGTCTGGTTATGAACAAGCGTCGACGCAGGGTCAACGGCGGCACAGGAGGTTCAGGTTCAGGCTCGATTTCGGGTTCAGGTTCAGGTTCAGGTTCAGGTTCAGGTTCGACGATTTCCTGCGGCGGTTGCTCGATGATCGGCGCGATCAAACCATCGGCGGACAACCCCATCGAGCGACTGTCCAGGATGCAACCCTTGATCTGCAACGTGGCGCCCGTGTTCACCGGCGTACCGGGATATTGCTGGCGAATGTCGGCGAAGCGCTCCCACAAAGGCGTCGGCAAAACCAGCACCGGGAAGTCGTCGCCCAGGGTCCGGCGGATGGCTTCGGCGGTGTGGGTGGACAAGGTGATCACCCGTCCCAGACGTGCCAGTGTCTGGCTCCAGTCTTGACGCGGATCGTTGTCCCAGTGCTCGGCGGGAATGGTGTCGAATTCCCAGGCGACCACGCACACCATCGGGCATTGCAAGTCGCTGGGAGTCTTGTGCGGTGGCGCGAACGAAATGAACAGGCAGTCCTGACCGGCCTGCTGCAACTGCCGATACAGCGGATCGACCTCGGCGGCCGATGACACCACATGCACCGGCCCGAGGCTTTCAAAGAGCGGTCGATACGCCTTGAGCACGAAGTAGTAACTGTATTCGGGACGACCGAGGCTCTGACTGATGGAGCTGTCGTTGACGTCGGAGTAAAGAATAAAATTCATGGCACCCCACGGTGACGCCGCCATTCCGGCAGCCTCACGCTATGACGGGGAGGACAGGGTTCGAGTCAGTGTTCACTGGCGCTCGTCCATTGTCTTGCTGCCCGTCTTCGTTCTTGTTTTAGTGGTCAGTTTCTCGCAGTTTCGAAGCGACGCTGCCGAACCCTGGATCATCGTGACGAGGGGCATTCTAAACACATCCATTGAGGGTTCGTGAACCGCCCGGCGAGAATAAATCAGGCTACGCCGAGGAGAACTGATCAGTCACTTTTGGACTTGTTGAAATTACCGAACAAATGGCACAGATTGGCTACCAAACAACTACAACAGACATTTCACCTGTCTTTCGAGCGATCATATCGACTCGTGAAACCTTTCCATGAAGACTGTGGAAACTGGATGAAATGCATGACCAAGGGGTCGCTRTTTGAAAAAGCGTCTGTTTGTCACGGGGTTGACCGGATTCGTAGGACAACACATCCAATCGCGTTTGCAGGCTGATGCCTCGGAATGGGAACTTCTGGTGGCTCCTTGCCGCTACGATCTCGCCGCGCCGGACAGCCTCGAAAGCTTGTGGCCGCAAATGCCCGATGCGGTGATCCACCTGGCCGGCCAGACTTTCGTCCCGGAGGCCTTTCGTGATCCGGCGCGCACCCTGAACATCAACCTGCTGGGCACCCTGAACCTGCTGCAAGCCCTCAAGGCGCGCGGCTTCACCGGCACGTTTCTGTACGTCAGCTCCGGTGATGTCTATGGCCAGGTCACCGAAGAGCATCTGCCCATCACTGAATTGCAGCCACCCTGCCCGCGCAATCCCTATGCCGTGAGCAAACTGTCGGCAGAATTCCTGAGTCTGCAATGGGGCATGAGCGAAGGCTGGCCGGTACTGGTCGCCCGCCCGTTCAACCACATCGGCAGCGGGCAGAAAGACAGCTTCGTCATTGCCAGCGCCGCCCGTCAGATCTGCCGGATCAAGCAAGGCCTGCAAGCACCACGACTGGAGGTCGGGGACATCGATGTCACGCGCGATTTCCTCGATGTCGCGGACGTGGTCTCGGCCTACCTGGCTTTGCTGGAGAAAGGCACACCGGGGCAGGTGTACAACATTTGCTCGGGGCGCGAGCAGAGCATTCGCAGTTTGATCGAGCAATTGGCAGATCTTGCCCAGGTCGACCTGCAACTGGTCCAGGACCCTGCGCGACTTCGCCGCGCGGATCAGCGTCGGGTGTGTGGCAGCCCTGCCAGGCTGGTCCAGACCACCGAATGGAAGCCTGAAATCACAACACAACAATCCCTGCGGGCGATCCTGTCCGACTGGGAGACGCGAGTACGACAAGAATGACTAAAAG
>NZ_JBGCUL010000338.1:0-4604 GCF_054177685.1 Pseudomonas sp. P5_A2_2 | reverse complement strand
GCCTCGCGCAATGGTTGCCGAAGGATTTCGCCTGGCAGGGTCGTCTCAACGCCGACCTGCAACTGGACCTGCCGGCCAGCGGCCCGAACGGCCAGATCAGCGTCGATGCCGGCGGCGGCACGTTGCGCATCAAGGAAAAGGAGCAGTGGCTGGACTTCCCGTACCAGACCCTGAAACTCACCAGCAAACTCACGCCCAAACGCATCGACACCGAGCTCAATTTCGTCGGTGGCAAACTCGGTGAGTTGATGGTGCAGGCGCAGCTCAATCCGTTGCCGAAGAACAAACCGTTGAGCGGCTCGTTCCGCTTGAGCGGGCTGGACCTGTCGGTGGCGCGACCGTTCGTGCCGATGGTCGAGAAACTGACCGGGCGCTTGAACGGCAGCGGCACGATTTCCGGCGGGCTGCTGGCGCMGCAAGTCAACGGCAGTCTGCAACTCAGCGACGGTCAGATCTCCGGGCCTGAATTGCCGATGGAGCTGAAAAACCTGCACGTTCAAGCTCTCATCGCCGGTGAAAGCGTAGAACTGAACGGCGGCTGGAGCAGCGGCAAGGCCGGGCAGGGCAGCCTGAACGGCAACATAGCCTGGGGTCAGGCACTGGTGGTGGACCTGGCGCTCAAGGGCTCGCAGTTACCGGTCACCGTCGAGCCATACGCCAAGCTGGAAGTCGCACCGGACCTGAAAATCTCGATGAAGGGCGACGAGTTGGCCATCGTCGGCAAAGTGCTGGTGCCCAAGGGCGAAATCACCATTCGCGAGTTGCCGCCGTCAACGGTCAAGGTCTCCGATGACACGGTGATCGTCGGTCAGCAAACCGAGGAGGGCAAACCGCCGCTGGCGATGAAGATGGACATCGAAGTGCTGGTCGGCGAGGACAAGCTGAGCTTCGCCGGGTTTGGCTTGACCGCGAATGTGCAGGGGCATGTGCACATCGGTGACAACATGGACACCCGTGGCGAGCTGTGGCTAAACGATGGCCGATACCGCGCCTACGGCCAGCGGCTTTCGGTGCGCCGGGCACGCTTGCTGTTCGCCGGGCCCATCGATCAGCCGTATCTGGACATCGAGGCCATTCGCAAGACCGACGATATCATCGCCGGCATTCGCCTGAGTGGCAGCGCCGAGCAGCCGACCACACAGATCTTTTCCGAACCGGCCATGAGCCAGGAGGAGGCCCTGTCTTATCTGGTGCTCGGGCGTCCGCTGAGCAGCAATGGTGAAGACAACAACATGCTCGCCCAGGCAGCCCTCGGTCTGGGCTTGATGGGCAGTTCCGGAGTGACCAGTGGTCTGGCCAAGAACCTGGGCATCCAGGACTTCCAGCTTGACACTCAGGGCAGCGGTACCACCACCAGTGTGGTGGCCAGCGGCAACCTTTCCGAGAAGCTCAGCCTGCGCTATGGCGTCGGTGTGTTCGAACCGGCCAACACCATTGCCTTGCGCTACAAGCTGAGCAAGAAGGTCTATCTCGAAGCTGCTGGCGGCGTGGCCAGTTCGCTGGATATCTTCTACAAGCGGGATTTCTAGGCCTGCGTTTTCTTTAAAACCGAGTCGCCCCCATCGCGAGCAAGCTCGCTCCCACAAGGTCCAGTGCGATCCTTGTGGGAGCGAGCTTGCTCCGGGCGGCGTTCCGACGATGGCGTCAGAGTGGCCGCAACAAATTCCGACACCGTTTGTCAACTATTTACAAAGCTTGCTAACTATTGCATTGACATTCGCTGCCTAGGCAGTAACATCTCGACATACATTCACTGCCTAGGCAGCTAATTGGTGGTCAGATGAAACATTTCTCTCCGGAAGATTTCCAGAATTGCCATCTCGGCCTGTTGCTCGGGCGCGCCGCGCTGCTCAAGGACCGGATCATCGACACCCACATGGAACCCCACGGCATTACCGCCGCGCAGTTCAAGGTGTTGATCATCATGGCCCAGTTCGGCGTCGATTCGCCGGGCGAGTTGTGCCGTCACCTGTCCCTCGACAGCGGCTCGATGACGCGCATGCTCGATCGCCTGGAACAGAAAGGTTTCCTTGCCCGCCAACGCTCCGAGGCGGATCGCCGCCAGGTGCAGTTGGTACTGACCGAAGAAGGGCAGAAGCTGGCCGACCGCCTGCCGCACATCGGCGCCGAAGCCATGAATGAACTGGCCGGTGCAATCACTCCAGAAGAATTGAAAACCCTGGAGCTGATCCTGAAGAAAATTCTGGTGGCAGCCGGTGACGCGATCACCCTGCTGCGGGTAGGTGACAAATGAGCAGTAACCCCTTGCGTACCGGCCTGAGCCTGGTGTTGTTGGCCATGAGCCTGGCCGGTTGCGCCAGTTACAGCGGCCTGAAAACCGAAGGCGTCAACCTCGATGCGAAGAGCCTCAAGGCCGGGCAATCCCTTGGCGGCGTGACCCTGTCGCCAGCCGCCTGGCCGAAAAGCGACTGGTGGAAAAGCCTCGGCGACCCGCAACTCGACGGTCTGATCCGCGAGGCCCTGCGCGACAGTCCGGACATGCAGATCGCCGACGCCCGTGCCCATCAGGCCAGCGCTGCCGCTTCCGCAGCCGACGCCGAGCGGATGCCGACCCTGGATGCCAGCGCCGGTGTCAGCCGCTCTCGCCTGGCCCGAGACCAGGACCCGCGCGGGCAGGGTGATGCATACGCCACCATTCGCAACATAAGCACCGGTTTCAATTACAACTTCGACCTGTGGGGTGGCCAGCGCGATGCCTGGGAAGCCGCTCTGGGCCAGGCTCGTGCCGCCGAAGTCGACCAGCAGGCCGCGCAACTGACGCTGGCCGCCGATGTCGCCCGGGCCTACAGCGATCTGGGGCAGGCGCACATCGTCTATGACCTGTCCAGCGAAGACCTCAAGCGCACCCGACAAATGCTCGAGCTGAGCCAGCGGCGCCTGACTGCCGGGATCGACAGCCAGTATCAGTTCCAGCAGACCGAAAGCCTCGAAGCCAYATCCCAGGCCAATCTGATCGATGCCGAAAAACGCCTGAACAGCACGAAAATCGCGCTTGCGGTGCTGCTCGGCAAAGGTCCGGACCGAGGCAATGAAATTGCCCGTCCGAACATTCTTCAGCCGAGTGCGGTAGCGCTACCTTCAGTGCTGCCGGCCGAGTTGCTCGGGCGTCGCCCGGACCTGGTGGCCGCGCGCTGGCGGGTCGAGGCGGCGAGCAAAAACATCGATGCCGGCAAGACCCGGTTCTATCCCAACTTGAACCTCAGCGCCGCTGCCGGTGCCGAATCCCTGTTGGGCGATGCGATGTTTGGTTCGGCCAGCCGCTTCTTCAACATTGCACCGACGATCTCTGTGCCGATTTTCGACGGTGGCCGCCTGCGCGCCGACCTCGATTCGCGCGACGCCGATTACGACCTCGCCGTGGCGCAGTACAACAAAAGCCTGGTGAAGGCGCTGGGGGATGTCAGTGACAGCATCAACCAGCTGCGTGATATCGGCCGGCAGATCGCTGCCCAACAGCACGCCACCGACATCGCCCAGGATTCCTACAACACCGTGGTCCAGCGTTACGGTTCCGGCATCGGCAACTACCTGGACGTGCTCAGCATCGAGCAGCAATTGCTCCAGGCCCAGCGTCAGCTGGCCAACCTGAATGCCGAGCAGATTGACCTGTCGATCCAGTTGATGCAGGCGCTGGGCGGCGGATTCCAGCCTGAGGCCATCGCCTCGGCCAACGCCACGCCAGCCACGCTGACCCACTAATTCAAGGTACTTGTCATGGCCACTGCCGATACAACTCAACCTCCTGAAAACACCCAGGGCAACCCCAATTCGGGCAAGCGCAAATTCATGCTGTTGATCCTGGCGGCCTTCGTCGTGCTGAGCGGCGCGGGCGTCTGGGCCTACCACGAATTCTACGGGCGCTGGAGCGAAAGCACCGACGACGCCTATGTGAACGGCAACGTGGTGGAAATCACGCCGCTGGTCACCGGCACCGTGGTCAGCATCGGCGCCGATGACGGCGATCTGGTCCATGAAGGCCAGGTGCTGGTGAACTTCGACCCGAACGACGCCGAAATCGGGTTGCAAAACGCCCAGGCCAATCTGGCCCGCACCGTGCGTCAGGTGCGCGGCTTGTACAGCGATGTGGATGGCATGAAAGCCCAGGTCAACGCCCAGAAAGCCGAAGTGCAAAAGGCCCAGGACAACTTCAGCCGACGCAAGAATCTCGCCGCTGGCGGGGCGATTTCCCAGGAAGAGCTGTCCCACGCCCGCGACGACCTGACCTCGGCGCAAAACGCCCTGGCCAACGCCGAACAAAGGCTCAAGACCACCAGCGCGCTGGTCGATGACACCGTGGTTTCGTCGCACCCGGACGTGATGGCCGCCGCCGCGCAATTGCGTCAGGCCTACCTGAACAACTCGCGCAGCGTCCTGATTGCACCGGTCACCGGTTATGTGGCCAAACGCTCTGTACAGCTTGGTCAGCGTGTACAACCGGGTACCGCGCTGATGGCGGTGATTCCGCTGGATCAGCTGTGGATCGACGCCAACTTCAAGGAAACCCAGCTGCGTGACATGCGTATCGGTCAGCCGGTGGAGATCGAAACCGACCTCTACGGCAGCGACGTGAAGTACAGCGGCAC
>NZ_JBGCUL010000337.1:0-4610 GCF_054177685.1 Pseudomonas sp. P5_A2_2 | reverse complement strand
GCGGTGTACCGGCAACAACTGGCGGCGGCCTGCGCCAGTGAAATCACGGCATTGCTCAACGGCGGGCAGCAGGGGCAAGCGGGGTTCACCCAGGACGGTAAGGCCTTCAGGGGCCTGCTGCCGGCGGACATCGCCATCCTGGTCCGCGATGGCAAGGAGGCGCAGGCGGTTCGTGCGCAATTGGCCGCTCGTGGCGTGCGCAGTGTTTACCTGTCGGACAAGGACTCGGTGTTCGCCGCCCAGGAGGCGCATGACGTTCTGACCTGGCTCAAGGCCTGCGCTGAGCCGGATGTCGAGCGCCCGCTGCGGGCCGCGTTGGCCAGCATCACGTTGAACCTGTCGCTGACGGAGCTGGAGCGGCTGAATCAGGACGAGTTGGCCTGGGAAGCCCGGGTCATGCAGTTCCGTGGTTATCGCGAAGTCTGGCGCAAGCAGGGCGTACTGCCGACGCTGCGACGCTTGCTGCACGACTTCCGTCTGCCCCAGGCGTTGATCGCCCGCAGTGACGGCGAGCGCGTCTTGACCAACCTTCTGCACCTTTTCGAACTGCTGCAACAAGCCGCCGCCGAACTCGATGGCGAGCAAGCCCTGATTCGGCATTTGTCCGAGCATCTGGCGTTGTCCGGGCAAGCTGGCGAAGAGCAGATCCTGCGTCTGGAAAGTGATGAGCAGTTGGTCAAGGTCGTGACCATTCACAAGTCCAAAGGCCTTGAGTACCCGTTGGTGTTCCTGCCGTTCATTTGCTCGGCGAAACCGGTGGATGGCGGCCGCCTGCCATTGCACTACCACGATGAATCAGGCAATGCCCAGGTCACGTTGAAGCCGACGACAGAGTTGATTGCCCTGGCTGACGATGAGCGTCTGGCCGAGGATCTGCGCTTGCTCTATGTCGCCCTGACCCGGGCGCAACACGCTTGCTGGCTGGGGGTGGCCGACCTCAAGCGCGGCAACAACAATGGCTCGGTGCTGCATCTGTCGGCATTGGGTTATCTGCTGGGCGGCGGTGCGCCATTGGCCGACTCCAAGGCGTTGCAGCTTTGGCTGCGGGATCTGCAGCAGGACTGCCCGGCGTTGGCGTATGCCGAGATGCCTGAAGCGACTGCAGAGCATTACCGGCCACCGCAAAATGACGCGGCGCTGCTGGTTCCACTGGTTCCGAAACGCAAGGCCAGTGAAAACTGGTGGATCGCTTCCTACAGCGCGCTGCGCATTGGCGACACCCTGAGCGTCGGCACCGACGAAGCACCGGAGAGCCCACAGGCGCAAAAACTGTTCGATGACGAACGCCTCGACCCACAGGCCCCCAGGGAAGTGGTGGCCGGTGGCGGCGATATCCATCGCTTCCCGCGCGGCCCGAACCCCGGCACCTTCCTCCATGGCTTGCTCGAATGGGCGGGGGGCGAGGGTTTTGAAGCGGCACCACAAGAGGTGATCGACGCCATTGCCCGTCGCTGCAACCGTCGAGGCTGGGAGGGCKGGATCAGCACCTTGAGTGACTGGCTGCAGCATCTGCTCAAGTCGCCGTTGCAACTGGGCAACGATCAGACCCCGGTGATATTCGCCCAGTTGACGCAGTATCAGGTCGAGATGGAGTTCTGGTTCGCCAGCCATAAGGTCGATGTGCTCAAGCTCGATGCGCTGGTGTGCCAATACACCCATAACGGCGTGGCCCGGGTGGCCGCGGAACCGGTGTTGCTCAACGGCATGTTCAAGGGCTTCATCGACCTTGCGTTCGAACATGACGGCCGCTATTACGTGGCCGACTACAAATCCAACTGGCTCGGCGTCGATGATGCGGCCTACACCGCGCAGGCCATGGAACAATCGATTCTCGACAACCGCTATGACCTGCAATACGTGTTGTACCTGTTGGCCCTGCACCGCCAGCTCAAGGCGCGGCTCGCCGATTACGACTACGATCGGCATGTCGGCGGTGCGTTGTACCTGTTTTTGCGCGGTACGCGTGCGGCCAGCCAGGGTGTATTTTTCGCCCGGCCGCCAAGAGAACTGATCGAGCGTCTGGACAGGCTGTTCCAGGGCAAGCCGGAACCCAAGGCCGAGCCCGCCTGGGAACAGGGAGTACTGTTATGAATCGTACATTCGCCGATTTGTTGCCCACATCGCTGGCAGCCGAAAGCCTGGCCGATCTGGCGCCGCTGAGTCGTGCCGACGACTTGCTGTTGTTGCTCACGCGTTGGGTCGAGCGTGGCTGGTTGCGCGCGCTGGACAAAGCCTTTGTGGCGTTTCTGCATGAGCTGGCACCGGAGGATGATCCACTGGTGTTGCTGGCAGCCGCGCTGACCAGCCACCAGTTGGGCCATGGGCATGTCTGCCTCGACCTGTTCGAGACGCTGAAAGAACCGGACTTCGCCCTGTCGCTGCCACCCGAAGGTGACGTGCAAGGTGGCACGATGCTGTTGCCCTCACAGTTACTGGGATCGCTGGACGGTGCTCATTGGTGCAAGGTGCTGGCCGCCAGCAACCTGGTCGCACTGGCCGCTGACAGTCGTGACAACGTGCGCGACCGGCCTTTGGTTTTATCGGGCAAACGCTTGTACCTGCGCCGTTATTGGGCCTACGAGCGGCGGATCGACCTCTCGTTGCGCGAGCGTCTGACGCAACACGAATCCACGCCGAACGACTTGCTCCAGCGCCTCACCGGTCTGTTTGGTCCTGCCCGTTCCGGTGAAGTGATCGACTGGCAGAAGCTCGCCTGCGCCCTGGCGACCCGCAGCGCCTTCAGCATCGTCACGGGAGGACCGGGAACCGGCAAGACCACCACTGTCGTGCGCTTGCTGGCGTTGCTCCAGGCGCCGGCGGTCGAGGCCGGCATGCCCCTGCGCATTCGTCTCGCCGCGCCTACCGGCAAGGCCGCGGCGCGTTTGACCGAATCCATCAGCCAACAAGTCCGGACCTTGAAGGTCACTGAAGAAATACGGGAAAAGATCCCCTCCGACGTCACCACCGTTCACCGCCTGCTCGGCAGCCGGCCCGGGACTCGTCATTTCCGCCACCATGCGGGCAATCGCCTGCCGCTGGATGTGTTGGTGGTGGACGAGGCCTCGATGATCGACCTGGAAATGATGGCCAACCTGCTCGACGCCTTGCCGCCCCATGCGCGCCTCGTGCTGTTGGGTGACAAGGATCAATTGGCGTCGGTAGAAGCCGGCGCGGTACTGGGGGATTTGTGCCGCGATGCGGAGGCCGGCTGGTACAGCCCGCAGACACGCCAGTGGCTGGAAGCCGTCAGTGGCGAAAACCTGCAGGCCAGCGGCTTGCAGGAGGACGCCCAGGGCACTCATCCATTGGCTCAACAGGTCGTGATGTTGCGCCATTCCCGGCGATTCGGTGAAGGTAGCGGCATTGGCCAACTGGCTCGTTGGGTCAACCAGCAACATCCCGAAGAAGCCCGCAAGTTGTTGTCGGCGCGAAGCCATGACGATGTGTATTGCCTGGCCCTCAAGGGGGAGCAGGATCGGGCCCTGGAACGCTTGCTTCTCGACGGCCATGGCGAGGGGCCGCAGGGTTATCGACATTACCTGAGCGTGCTGCGCAATCAGCGCCCGCCACTGGACAGCCCGCTGGAAGATTCGTGCTGGATTGATTGGGCTCGACAAGTGCTGCAGGCTTTCGACGCGTTCCAGTTGTTATGCGCCGTGCGCAAGGGGCCGTGGGGTGTTGAAGGCTTGAACCAGCGAGTGACGGACGCGTTGCTGAGGGCCCGTCTGATCGACAGCGACCAGCAGTGGTACGAGGGGCGCCCTGTCCTGATGACCCGCAACGATTACGGGCTGGGTTTGATGAACGGCGATATCGGCATTGCCCTCAGGCTCCCGGAACAGGAAGGCCACGGGACTGGAAAACAGGTTCTGCGTGTGGCATTCCCACGCAATGATGGCCAGGGAGGCGTGCGGTTTGTCCTGCCCAGTCGCCTGAACGATGTCGAAACCGTGTACGCCATGACCGTGCATAAATCCCAGGGCTCGGAGTTCGCGCATACCGCGTTGATTCTTCCGGATGCCTTGAATCCGGTACTCACCAAGGAACTGATCTATACCGGAATTACCCGGGCCAAGGACTGGTTCACCTTGATCGAGTCGCGTGCAGGCGTGTTTGAAGAGGCGGTGAAACGCCGGGTCAAACGCTTGAGCGGGCTGATGCTGGAGCTAAAGGAAGGCCGCGAGCCGACAGGCTGAAGGGTCAGTAATCGGCAAACAGCATCTCCCGGCTTTCGCCCATCAGCAGGCCCTGATTCTGCTCGGTGACCTCGCGGATGTAATCCCACAACAGGGTGATCCGCTTGAGCTTGCGCAGGTCTTCGCGGCAGTACATCCAGAATTGTCGGGTGATATTGATTTCCTGCGGCAACACCGGCAGCAGGCGCGGGTCCTGAGTGGCGAGGAAGCACGGCAGGATTGCCAGTGAGCGTCCTTGCTGCGCGGCCACGAACTGCGCGATCACGCTGGTGCTGCGCAGGTTGGCACTGGCGCCGGGCAATACGTTGGCCAGGTACAACAGCTCCGAGCTGAATGCCAGGTCGTCGACGTAACTGATAAACGAATGTTTGGCCAAGTCTGCCGGGCGGCGGATCGGCGGGTGGTTGTCCAGAT
>NZ_JBGCUL010000336.1:0-4618 GCF_054177685.1 Pseudomonas sp. P5_A2_2 | reverse complement strand
ATATCGACTGACACGCCCTCATCGCGAGCAGGCTCGCTCCTACAGGGGATTGCGTTGCCTGACCGGCTCCGGCCAATCCCCAGAACCCAAAAATCCACTTTCGGCTGATAGTCGGTACGGCAAAGTGCTTGCACAAAGTTTGGAATACCATAATATGATATTCCATAGACCGAACAGTCAGCACTGACTCGACGGACTGATGCTCCCGATAGGCGGGCACTCGAAAGCCCCGCTCATAAACACAACAATGAGGGCGTGAAAATGGTGTTGAACAAACGTGCGACCGCGGTTCTTTTTGCGGGACTGTTGAGCGTGACCAGCCAGGCATTGCTGGCGGCTGAAAGCGTCAACTTCGTGAGTTGGGGCGGCAGCACCCAGGATGCGCAGAAGCAGGCCTGGGCCGACCCGTTCAGCAAGGCCAGCGGCATCACCGTGGTGCAGGATGGCCCGACCGACTACGGCAAACTCAAGGCCATGGTCGAAAGCGGCAACGTGCAATGGGACGTGGTCGACGTCGAAGCCGACTTCGCCCTGCGCGCCGCCTCCGAAGGCTTGCTCGAACCCCTCGACTTCAAAGTCATACAGCGCGACAAGATCGACCCGCGCTTCGTCAGCGATCACGGCGTCGGTTCGTTCTTCTTCTCCTTCGTTCTCGGCTACAACGAAGGCAAGCTCGGCGCCAGCAAGCCTCAGGACTGGTCCGCGCTGTTCGACACCAAGACCTACCCCGGCAAGCGCGCCCTCTACAAATGGCCAAGCCCTGGCGTGCTCGAACTGGCGCTGCTGGCCGACGGCGTGCCTGCCGACAAACTCTACCCGCTGGACCTGGACCGCGCGTTCAAAAAACTCGACACCATCAAGAAAGACATCGTCTGGTGGGGCGGCGGCGCGCAGTCGCAGCAGTTGCTGGCCTCCGGTGAAGCGAGCATGGGCCAGTTCTGGAACGGCCGGATTCACGCCCTGCAAGAAGACGGCGCCCCGGTCGGCGTAAGCTGGAAGCAGAACCTGGTCATGGCCGACATCCTGGTMATTCCCAAGGGTTCGAAAAACAAGGACGCGGCGATGAAGTTCCTGGCCAACGCCAGCAGTGCCAAGGGCCAGGCCGACTTCTCCAACCTGACCGCCTACGCCCCGGTCAACGTCGACAGCGTGCAGCGCCTGGACTCGGTGCTCGCCCCGAATCTGCCGACCGCTTACGCCAAGGATCAGATCACTCTTGATTTCGCGTACTGGGCCAAGAACGGTCCTGCCATCGCGACACGGTGGAACGAATGGCTGGTCAAATGAAAATGACGGCAACCGCATCCCGTCCCTCCACGTCAGTCGGGAGCGCCCCTGGCGCTGCCGGCAAGGCGGCTGCAATGACGCAATCGCCAAGCCTGGCCCAACGCTGGCGCGGATCGAGCAACCTGATCCCCGCCCTGCTGTTCCTCGGCCTGTTCTTCCTCGCGCCGCTGATTGGCCTGCTGTTGCGCGGCGTGCTGGAACCGGTGCCGGGCCTGGGCAACTACGAGCAACTGTTCGCCAACTCGGCCTATGCGCGGGTGTTGCTCAACACCTTCTCGGTGGCGGGACTGGTGACGCTGTTCAGTCTGTTGCTGGGTTTCCCGCTGGCCTGGGCGATCACCCTGGTGCCCCGTGGCTGGGGTCGCTGGATCCTCAACATCGTGCTGCTGTCGATGTGGACCAGCCTGCTCGCCCGCACCTACTCCTGGCTGGTGCTGCTGCAAGCCTCCGGGGTGATCAACAAGGCGTTGATGGCCATGGGCATCATCGATCAACCGCTGGAGATGGTGCACAACCTCACCGGCGTGGTGATCGGCATGAGCTACATCATGATCCCGTTCATCGTGCTGCCATTGCAGGCGACCATGCAGGCCATCGACCCGATGATCCTGCARGCTGGTTCCATCTGCGGCGCCAGCCCCTGGACCAACTTCTTCCGGGTGTTCCTGCCACTGTGCCGGCCGGGGCTGTTCTCCGGCGGTTTGATGGTGTTCGTGATGTCCCTCGGTTACTACGTGACCCCGGCGCTGCTGGGCGGTGCGCAGAACATGATGCTGCCCGAGTTCATCATTCAGCAGGTGCAGTCGTTCCTCAACTGGGGCCTGGCCAGCGCCGGCGCCGCGTTGCTGATCGTGATCACGCTGGTGCTGTTCTACTTCTACCTGAAGCTCCAGCCGGAATCCCCGGTTGGCGCTAGCAACGCGAGGTAAGCCGTCATGCTCCTGACCCCCAATGCCATGAGCCGGCGCATGCGCTTCGGCCTTTATGCCACCACCGGGCTGATCGGGCTGTTCCTGCTGCTGCCGATCGTGTTCATCGTGCTGCTGTCGTTCGGCTCGTCGCAATGGCTGGTGTTCCCGCCACCGGGCTGGACGCTGAAATGGTACGGCCAGTTCTTCTCCAACGCCGACTGGATGAACGCGGCGATGGCCAGCCTCAAGGTCGCGGTGCTGACTACGTTCTTCGCCGTCGCGCTGGGCCTGCCGACCGCATTCGCCCTGGTGCGTGGCCGCTTCCCCGGCCGGGAAATGCTCTACGGCCTGTTCACCCTGCCGATGATCGTGCCGTTGGTGATCATCGCCGTGGCGGTCTACGCGCTGTTCCTGAAACTGGGTTACACCGGGACCATGTTCGCGTTCGTGGTCAGCCACGTCATCGTCGCGTTGCCGTTCACCATCATCTCGATCATCAACTCGCTGAAGCTGTTCGACCAGTCGATCGAGGATGCGGCGGTGATCTGCGGTGCCTCGCGCCTGCAAGCGGTGTTCAAGGTGACATTCCCGGCGATCCGTCCGGGCATGGTGGCCGGCGCCCTCTTCGCCTTCCTCGTCTCGTGGGATGAAGTGGTGCTGAGCGTGATGATGGCCAGCCCGACCCTGCAAACCCTTCCCGTGAAAATGTGGACCACCCTGCGCCAGGATCTGACGCCCGTGATCGCCGTCGCCTCGACGCTGCTGATCGGCCTCTCGGTGTTGGTCATGGTCATCGCCGCCGCTCTGCGCCGGCGCAACGAAATCAGCGCTTGAGCGCCAGGAGTACGACATGAGTGCAGTGATCAAAGATTCCGCGCAGCAAAATGACAAACCCCTGGTCAGCCTGCGTAACCTGAACAAGCACTACGGCGACTTTGCCGCCGTGGACAACATCTCGCTGGACATCAAGGACGGTGAATTCCTCACCTTCCTCGGCTCCAGCGGCTCGGGCAAAAGCACCACGCTGTCGATGCTGGCCGGGTTCGAAACCCCGAGCAGCGGCGAGATCCTGGTCAACGGCCAGTCGCTGGTGAACGTGCCGCCGCACAAGCGCGACATCGGCATGGTGTTCCAGCGCTATTCGCTGTTCCCGCATCTGTCAGTGCGCGACAACATCGTCTTCCCGCTGGCCATTCGCAAACTGGCCGCCGCCGAACGCGAGCGCCGGGTCGATGCGATGCTCAAACTGGTGCAGCTCGAGCAATTTGCCCATCGCCGCCCTTCGCAACTGTCCGGTGGCCAGCAGCAACGAGTCGCTATCGCCCGGGCGCTGGYTTACGAACCACGCATCCTGCTGATGGACGAACCCCTCGGTGCACTGGACAAAAAACTGCGTGAAGACTTGCAGGATGAACTGCGTCAGCTGCATCGACGCCTGGGCATCACCATCGTCTATGTGACCCACGATCAGGAAGAGGCCATGCGCCTGTCCCAGCGCATCGCGATTTTCAGCCACGGCAAGATCGTCGGCCTCGGCAGCGGCTATGACCTGTACCAGAACCCGCCGAACGCCTTTGTCGCGTCGTTCCTCGGCAACTCGAACTTCCTCAAGCTCAAGGCCCAGGGTAATGCGGTGGCGAGCTTCGAAGGCCAGGCACTGTCGATCCGCCTCACCGCCGGCCTGCACACCGATCAGGACGTGCTGCTGATGGTGCGTCCGGAAAAAGCCCTGGCCCTGAGCAATGAACAAGCCCTTGCCGAACCGCTGGCCGCCGGCTGGAACGAAGTCTCGGCTAATGTCGTGGAGGTGCTGTTTCTCGGCGAAAGCCAGACCTGCAGCGTGGTCACCGCTGGCGGCACCTCGATGACGGTCAAGGCACTGTCCGCCGCCGGCATGCCGCTCAAGGCCGGTGACCCGGTGCGGGTGCGCTGGGCCACCGCCGATGCCTGCGTCTACACCGAATGGGCCGAAAGCGACCTGAACAAGGCCGCCGGCGCTCACTGATCCATTGGCCTGCGCGCGCGAGCCACTATAATGAGTCACCCTCGGGCCACCACAACGTCGGGTTGTGGTGGCCTTTTTTCTGTCGCCTGTAAGATAAATTGGACAACTGATTCCTATAATCCCGGTTTAATGCTAAATAGTGCTCAGTATTTTTAACACCCGACCCTGTCGTGCCACACAGTGCAACGAGAATAACGATATGAAAGTCCATTTCGAGAAAAGTGAAGTGTTTGGGACCCTCCACCTGCAAGCGGCGGTGGCAGCATGATCGAAGTTACCGAAGTTTCCATTGCCGAGTTGCGCGCCGCGCTCGAATCCGGCCAGACCACGTCGGTTGAGTTGGTCCAGGCTTATCTCGCGCGGATCGACGCCTATGACGGCCCCGAAACGCCAACGGCCCTGAACGCGGTGCGGT
>NZ_JBGCUL010000335.1:0-4619 GCF_054177685.1 Pseudomonas sp. P5_A2_2 | reverse complement strand
GGCCTGGGCGTTAAATCGTGCGGTACTTTACCGGAGAATTGAGGATTACGCGGTTTCTACCGTCGGAAAACTCTTCACCAGTTCGTCCAGGGCTTTGAGCTGGGCCAGGAATGGCTCCAGTTTGTCCAGGCGCAAGGCGCAAGGACCATCGCATTTGGCGTTGTCCGGATCCGGGTGGGCTTCCAGGAACAGGCCGGCCAGGGACTGGCTCATGCCGGCTTTTGCCAGATCGAGGACCTGGGCGCGACGACCACCGGCGGAATCGGAACGACCGCCAGGCATTTGCAGCGCATGGGTCACGTCGAAGAACACCGGGTATTCAAACTGCTTCATGATGCCGAAGCCGAGCATGTCGACGACCAGGTTGTTGTAGCCGAAGCTCGAACCACGCTCGCAGAGGATCAACTGATCGTTACCGGCTTCTACGCATTTGTTCAGGATGTGTTTCATTTCCTGAGGCGCGAGGAACTGGGCTTTCTTGATGTTGATCACTGCACCGGTCTTGGCCATCGCGACCACGAGGTCGGTCTGGCGTGACAGGAAAGCTGGCAACTGGATGATGTCGCAGACTTCAGCGACGACCGCGGCCTGGTCAGGCTCGTGGACGTCGGTGATGATCGGCACGCCGAAGGCTTGCTTGATGTCCTGGAAGATGCGCATGCCCTCTTCCAGGCCAGGACCACGATAGGAGGTCACAGAAGACCGATTGGCCTTGTCGAAACTGGCCTTGAACACGTAAGGGATACCGAGCTTTTCGGTGACCTTCACATACTCTTCGCAAACCTGCATGGCCATGTCGCGGCTTTCCAGCACGTTCATGCCGCCGAACAGCACCATGGGTTTGTCGTTGGCGATCTCGATGTCGCCGACGCGGATGATCTTCTGTGCCATCGGGGTTACGCCTTCTTCTGGTGTTGAGTCAACGCTGCCTTGACGAAACCGCTGAACAGCGGGTGACCGTCACGTGGCGTCGAGGTGAACTCCGGGTGGAACTGGCAAGCGACGAACCATGGGTGATCCGGTGCTTCAACCACTTCAACCAGTGCGCCATCACCGGAACGACCGGAGATTTTCAAACCGGCTTCCATGATTTGCGGCAGCAGGTTGTTGTTCACTTCGTAGCGATGACGATGACGCTCGACAATCACGTCCTTGCCGTAGCAGCCGTGGACCAGCGAGCCCGGCTCCAGCAGGCAATCCTGCGCACCCAGGCGCATGGTGCCGCCCAGATCCGAGGTTTCGGTACGGGTTTCAACAGCGCCGGTGGCATCTTCCCACTCGGTGATCAGACCCACGACCGGGTGACCGCTTGCACGATCGAACTCGGTGGAGTTGGCGTCTTTCCAGCCCATCACGTTACGTGCGAACTCGATGACGGCCACTTGCATGCCCAGGCAGATACCCAGGTACGGAACCTTGTTTTCGCGAGCGTATTGCACGGCGGTGATCTTGCCTTCAACGCCACGCAGACCGAAGCCGCCTGGCACCAGGATGGCGTCGACGCCTTCCAGCAACGCAGTGCCCTGGTTCTCGATGTCTTCGGAATCGATGTAGCGCAGGTTGACCTTGGTACGGTTGCTGATGCCGGCGTGACTCATCGCTTCGATCAGCGACTTGTAGGCGTCCAGCAGCTCCATGTACTTGCCGACCATCGCAATGGTGACTTCGTGCTCAGGATTGAGCTTGGCGTCGACCACGGCTTCCCACTCGGACAGATCGGCACCGCCGCATTGCAGGCCGAAACGCTCGACGACAAAATCGTCCAGGCCCTGGGAGTGCAGGATGCCCGGGATCTTGTAGATGGTGTCGGCGTCTTCCAGGCCGATCACCGCACGCTCTTCAACGTTGGTGAACTGCGCGATCTTGCGACGCGAGGAAATATCGATCGGGTGATCGGAGCGGCAGACCAGCACGTCGGGTTGCAGGCCGATGGAACGCAGCTCCTTCACCGAGTGCTGGGTTGGCTTGGTCTTGGTTTCGCCGGCAGTGGCGATGTACGGCACCAGTGTCAGGTGCATCAGCATCGCGCGCTTGGCGCCGACTTCGAAACGCAGTTGGCGGATCGCCTCGAGGAACGGTTGCGACTCGATGTCACCCACGGTGCCGCCGATCTCGACCATAGCCACGTCAGCGTCGCCCGCACCCTTGATGATGCGGCGCTTGATTTCGTCGGTGATGTGCGGGATCACCTGGATGGTTGCACCCAGGTAGTCACCACGGCGCTCTTTGCGCAGGACGTGTTCGTAGACACGGCCGGTGGTGAAGTTGTTGTTCTGGGTCATGGTCGTGCGGATGAACCGCTCGTAGTGGCCCAGGTCCAGGTCGGTCTCCGCGCCGTCGTGAGTGACGAACACTTCACCGTGCTGGAACGGGCTCATGGTGCCCGGGTCGACGTTGATGTACGGGTCCAGCTTCAGCATGGTGACCTTAAGTCCCCGCGCCTCCAGGATGGCCGCCAATGATGCCGATGCAATGCCTTTCCCCAATGAAGAAACAACACCGCCCGTGACGAATATGTAGCGCGTCATGAAAAACCCTAGAAGTCTGCGTTAAAGCGGTCCGAGCCGCCGGGGAAAGCGAAGGAAGGCCGAAGCCCCCGATCACCTGCATTAATCACAGCGCACCTTTCAAAAAAACCGCCGCGTTGGGACAGACCGGAAAATGAAACACCGGTTCGTTGCTCGCTACACATTTTTTGGAATCGCCCAGCAAAGACTGCTTGGTAATCGGCAACTCCTGCAATTCAGGCGAATCCACAGAAGTTGTATCAAGAAGGGAGCGTAGTCTACCGGAAAGCCCCTTTCAGCTCAAACCTTGATCTTCGTTCAGTGGCTGCCAGTGCAAATGCCAGTCGCCGATCGCACCACCATCGAGCCCCTTGAGGTTCGCTACCGCCAGCAGTTGCCCGTCTTTGTAGAGCAGCGGCAATCTGCCGCGTACGAAGGACGGTACACCGCTTTCATTGAGCAAACGTTTCAGGTCCCGATGGCCGCGGCCTGGCAAAGCCATGACCTCTCCCCCTTCACGATAGCGGATCTGTAACGGGCCATCGGGGATTTGGCCGGTGACACTCAGTACACCGTTATCCGGCAATATCAGCGGTGATACTGGACTTTGCCACGTTCCAGCAGAGGGCATAGTGCGCAGCCAGCAACCGGACAGCCACCAGATGCGCCCGCCCGCCCGATGCAGTTCGCCATCGGCCAGCCGCCACACCGGGCAGGCATCGCCGTTGGCGTCGCGCAAATTCTCCCAACCCGACCAATGGTCCGTATCCGGCAAGCGAGTCAGCGGATCGAGCCAATGACTCAAGGCATTGCGCTGCCGGGCAACAGACAATTGCGCAAGCGGCGCCAGTTCAAGGGATCGCAAGCCCAGCCAGGCAAACTCACTGGCAGAGCTGGCCTCACGCAAATCCATGTCCGCCAGCTCTTCGAGCAGCCCCTGCGCTTCAGTAAAATGCGCCGCGCTGCGGGCCATGGTCGCCACCGCTTGTGGCCAGCGCTGGATCAGCACGGGCAAGACTTGATGCCTAAGGTAATTGCGCGAGTACTGCCGATCCTGGTTCGAGGGATCTTCGATCCAGCTCAAGCCATGCGCATTGGCATAAGCCTCCAGTTCAGCCCGCGTGACATCAAGCAATGGCCGCAGCAAATACCCCTTGCCCAACGGGCGATGACGCGGCATCCCGGACAATCCGCGCACGCCCRCTCCGCGCAACAGGCGAAACAACAGGGTTTCCGCCTGATCGTCGCGGTGCTGGGCTGTCAGCAGCACTTCGTTGCCCTGAACGGTTTCAGTGAAGGCGTGATACCGCGCCTCCCGAGCTGCACGTTCAAGGCTGGCACCCGGCTGCACCTGCACGTGAACCACTTGCAGCGGCACGCCCAGCGCAGCGCACACAGCACGACAATGTTCCGGCCACGCATCGGCCACAGCTTGAAGGCCGTGATGAACATGGATGGCGCTCAGCGCCGGCAGGGATTCGGTTTTTGCGAGTTGTGCGAGAAGGTGCAGCAGGACGGTGGAGTCCAGGCCGCCGGAGAAGGCGATGTGCCAATGGGCCGCATTGCGCCATGGTTTCAGATTCAGCAAAAGCCTGGAAGGCAAATCAATCGCGGGCCGATCCATATCTTTCCCTTTGCACAAATCAAATGTGGGAGCGAGCTTGCTCGCGATAGCGGCCTAACACTCAACATATTCGTCGACTGTTATACCCTCATCGCGAGCAAGCTCGCTCCCACAGTGTTTTGCATCATTGGCCGAAGCGAGGTCAGATCAGAGACCGTAGCTCATCAGACGCTCATAACGACGGGCCAGCAGCGCGTCGTTATCGAACTTCTTCAGCATCGCCAGTTGCGAGCTCAGCTCGGCGCGGATCGATGCGGCGGCAGCGGCTGGGTCGCGGTGCGCACCACCCAATGGCTCGCCGATCACTTTATCCACGATACCCAAGCCTTTCAGGCGCTCAGCGGTGATGCCCATGGCTTCAGCGGCGTCCGGCGCCTTCTCGGCGGTTTTCCACAGAATCGAAGCGCAACCTTCCGGCGAGATCACCGCGTAGGTCGAGTACTGCAGCATGTTCAACTGGTCGCAGACACCGATCGCCAGTGCACCAC
>NZ_JBGCUL010000334.1:0-4641 GCF_054177685.1 Pseudomonas sp. P5_A2_2 | reverse complement strand
GACGTAGTCGAGGGTCTGGATTGCCGCCTCGACCTTGATCCGCACTTCTTCACTGACCGGGCGGGTCTTGTTCACCACATGGGAAACCGTGGTGTAGGAAATGCCGGCAAGGGCTGCCACATCTTTGATAGTCGCCATGACTCAGGTCCGCCGGCTTGCGCGTTGACTACGATAGGTGTCCAGCACTACCGCCACCACGATCACCGCGCCGGTAATGATGCGTTTGGTCGGCTCGGTTGCCCCGATCTGCGCCAGCCCCGCAGCCAGCACGGAAATAATCAGCACGCCAAAGAACGTGCTGATCACCGAACCGCGCCCGCCCATCAGGCTGGTTCCGCCGATCACGACAGCCGCGATCACTTGCAACTCAAGACCGGAGCCAGCATTCGGGTCGGCGGCTTCCAGGCGGGAAATCTGGAACAACGCGGCAATACCGGCCAGCAACCCCATCAGGCTGAAGACCAGGATTTTGTAAGGCTTGGGATTGATCCCCGCCAACCGCACCGCCTCTTCGTTGGTGCCGATACCGATCAGGTAGCGACCGAACACCGTGCGGGTCAACACGGCCTGGGCGACGAAAATGATCAGCAACGCGATGATGAACGACGGTGAAATGCCGAAGGCGATCGGGTTGGACAACCAGGCGAACGCATCGCCGATGTAGGCCGTACGCGAGCCGGTCATCTGGTACGCCACCCCGCGAGCCATTTCCAGCACGCCCAGGGACACGATGAACGATGGTATCCGCCATGCCACAGTGATCGAGCCGGTGATGGTACCGGCGAGCGCCGCAACGGTCATGCCCAGCAGCGCCGCCGGCAGCACGCCCCAGCCCCAGCCAAGAATCGCCACGCTCACGGTCGAAGCCGCCAATGCCAGCACCGAACCTACCGACAGGTCGATGCCACCGATGATCAACACAAAGGTCATGCCGACCGCCAGCACCATCAGATCCGGAATCTGGTTGGCCAGGGTGCTGAAAGTATCGTAGGACAGGAAGTGACTGCTCAGCACCGAGAACAGCACGATCATCGCCAACAAGGCACCCGCCAGGCCCAGATAGGTGCCCAGGCCGTAGAAGTTGCCATTGCGTTTGCCGGCGAAAGAAGCGGTTTTCATGGAAGATCCCCAGGCGCAGCTTCAAAGAGCTGCGCATCACGTTTTTGGTAGCCGGCAAAAGCAGCGGCGAGCAACTCATCCTGGGTCCAGCTGTCGCGATCGAATGTATCGATCAGGCGGCCCGCCGACAGCACGCCGATCCGGTCGCAGATCAGCATCAGCTCGCGCAGGTCGCTGGAGACCACCACCAGTGCCTTGCCCTTGCGGGTCAACTCACCGAGCAGGTTGTAGATATCGAACTTGGCGCCGACGTCGATGCCGCGGGTCGGTTCGTCGAACAGCAGCACCGAGCAATCGCGCTCCAGCCAACGGCCGATGACGACTTTCTGCTGATTGCCGCCGGACAACTCGGACACCAACTGTGCCGGACCGGAGCTGCGGATGCGCATGGCGTCGATCTGACGCTGGGCCAAGGCGTTCTCCTCATCGCTGTCGACCAAGCCAGCGCCGGAGATACCGGGCATGTTGCCCAAGGCGATATTGGCGCCGATCGATTGGGTCAGCAAAAGGCCTTCGCCCTTGCGATCTTCGGTGATCAAGGCAATGCCATGACCGACCGCATCCACTGGCGAGCGTACATTGATGACCTGCGCCGGCGACCCCAGGGCAATCGTGCCGCTGTCGGCGATATCGGCACCGAAGATCAGACGCAGCAACTCGGTGCGCCCCGCGCCAATCAAACCGGAAATGCCGAAAATCTCTCCGGCACGGACTTCGAACGACACGTCGCGAACCTTGTCGGCACGGCTCAGGCCCTTGACCGTCAACATAGGGGCGCCGATCTTGCGCACCCCCATATCGATGTGTTCGCCGAGTTCGCGCCCAACCATCAGGTTGACCAGCTGCTCACTGTTGTAGTTGGCCATTGGCTCGACGCAAACCAGATTGCCATCGCGCAGCACGGCAATGCGTTGCGCGACGCGCGCCAGCTCTTCGAGGCGGTGGGAGATGTAGATGATCGATACGCCGCGAGCCTGCAGGCGGGTGATCTGTTCGAACAGCATTTCGACTTCGCGCGCAGTGAGCATCGCCGTCGGCTCGTCGAGAATCAGCACATGGCAATCGCCAATCAGGTTGCGGGCGATCTCGACCATTTGCTGATGGCCGATACCCAGTTCGCCGACCAGGGTGTCCGGGTCAATGGCGTCGAGCCCAACCTGGGCCATGGCTTCGATTGCAGCCTTGCGCAACTGCTTGCGATTGATCCAGCCGCCGTTGCTGGGCAGGTTGTCGAGAAACAGGTTTTCCGCCACCGACAAGGTCGGCAGCAGATTGAGTTCCTGCATCACCATACGGATACCGAGGTTTTCAGCCTGAGCCCGGCTACCCGGACGATAGTCCTGCCCCTGAAACTGCATCTGGCCGGTGGTCGGCGCCACCAGCCCGCCAATAATCTTCGAAAGCGTGCTTTTGCCTGCACCGTTCTCGCCGGTCAACGCCAGCACTTCCCCGCGCATGAGCGTCAGGTCGATGCCGGCCAGGACCAGTTGGGCGTAGGTCTTGCCGATACCGCTGACCGAGAGGACAGCGTTCGGAGCGCAAACTGACATAAAAACTCTCCATGCGCTCGTCCGGCTGGACGAGCGCCGTTGCGTCGCCAGAAGGCTACTTGGTGACCAGTTCTACCGGCGTTTCGATCACGCCATTGGCGCCGCTGTCGACCGTTTCACCCTTGAGAATTTTCAACGCAGTCTCTATGCCGAACACCGCCTGTTTGGCCGCGAACTGGTCCGCGGTGGCCAGCACGCGACCGTCCTTGAGCATTGGCTGGATGGCATTGATGTTGTCGTAGCCGACCACTTGCACCTTGCCGGCCTTGCCCGCGGCGCGCACCGCAGACACCGCACCGACCGCCATGCTGTCGTTGCCGGCCAACAGGGCCTTGGTTTGCGGGTATTCACTGAGAATCGACGCGGCCACCTTGTTGCCCTTGTCGATCTCCCAGTCACCGGATTGCAGGGACACGACCTTGATCTGCGCCGCTTCCATCGCATCCTTGAAACCCGCTGTGCGCTGCTGGGCATTGGTGGTGGTGGACACACCTTCGATGATGCCGACTTCGTCACCGGCCTTCAGCTGTTTGGCCAGGTAATCCCCCACCAGCCGTGCGCCCTTGCGGTTGTCCGGGCCTACGAACGGAACATTGATGTTTTTGCTTTTGACGACGGCGGGGTCCAGCTGGTTGTCGATGTTAATCACGGTGATACCGGCATCGATGGCTTTCTTGATCACCGGAACCATGGCCTTGGAGTCTGCCGGCGCAATCACCAGTGCATTGACCTTGGCCAGGATCATTTGCTCGWCGATGCGCGTCTGGCCTGCGGTGTCGGTTTCATCCTTGATGCCGTTGGAGATGAGCTCGAATTCGCCGGAGTGATCTTTCTGGTAGGCCTTGGCGCCGTCTTCCATGGTCAGGAAGAACTCGTTGGCCAGGGATTTCATGACCAGCGCGACTTTCGGTTTTTCCGTGGTTTCAGCAAAGGCCGAAGAGACAGGCAGTGCAGCGGATGCGGCAGCCAGCATAGCGACAGCGAGAAGACGTCCAGCGAATGGCAGCTTCATGGGTTCACTCCGATCTTATGATTATTGTGAGCAACGCTTGCGCTGGCGTAAGCTTCACGACCCACCGTGATGGAAAGCCATCACTGGAGCCGCGCAAACGTTTGCGTGAAGCAAACTATGCGAACCCTGCCGGTATTTGTCAACGACCTGAAAAGTGCTTTCAGAGATGTTCAGCGAAAAAACGGCATTCAACTCATGCCGTGGTGTTGACCACCGATCCCGTGCCGGAACCCTTGGCCAGCTCCTTGATCAGGCTCGCACTCACTTGCAGGATGGCGCCGTTGGTGTCGGCCACCTGCCCCTGAATGGCCGCTACCGCGGTGGTCTTGGCTTGCGGAGTCGGATAGGACGCCGCCTGGGCTTGCGCCAGTTGCTGCTGTTGCTCGCGCAATTGCTGCTGCAACTCCTTCAGGCGCTTGAGCAGGACCTTCACCGCAATGCTGGTGTTATCGCTGGTGTCCGATTCGGCCTGTGCGCCGGCACTCTCCCCCAGACCTACCGGGCTCGTCTTGACCTGGTTACCGTCGCTTTTCTTAGCACCCGGCGCTTGAGCAGCCGCATCGGCTGTTGCGTCGCTCAGGGCACGAAGGGTAGTGGCCGATTTGCCACCGATGGTGATGCCGGCGGCATTGGGAATACCAACAGATAAGGACATGTGAACTCCTGAAGAAAAAGATCCCTTGAAGGAGCATCGACCGGCGCGAGCGTTTCTTTAGTCGTCAGTGATGATTTGACCCGTTGAAATCTTAAACAAGACCGCGATCCGTTTCGGAGAGCCGAACGCGAAAGTTAAACATGTTCGGCATTCCGGACGCCCCGCCCCCGAAACCGGTCTGGACACATACAGCAATACCGTTACAAATCATTAACTTAAGCATATTTTTCGATTCAGGGTATTACTGGTACAGATCCTGCTCTTCCCCTCGCACCCCCGGCGTTCAGATTCGCCCGGGGCATATC
>NZ_JBGCUL010000333.1:0-4740 GCF_054177685.1 Pseudomonas sp. P5_A2_2 | reverse complement strand
GGCCAAGTGGACTCAGGGCCCGGCGCAGTTGACCCGCTACAACGGCTACCCGGCAATCAGCATTTCCGGTGAACCGACGCCGGGCCACAGTACCGGCGAGGCCATGGCCGAGATCGAGCGGCTGGTGGCGCAAGGCCCGGCAGGCCTGGGCCAGGAATGGACCGGGTTGTCGTTRCAGGAACGCCTGTCCGGTAGCCAGGCACCGATCCTGCTGGGGTTGTCGCTGTTGATCGTGTTCCTGTGCCTGGCGGCGTTGTACGAGAGCTGGTCGATCCCGACCTCGGTGCTGCTGGTGGTGCCACTGGGTGTGCTCGGCGCGGTGCTGGCAGTGACCTTGCGCGGAATGCCCAACGACGTGTTCTTCAAGGTCGGGCTGATCACCATCATCGGCCTGTCGGCGAAGAACGCGATCCTGATCATCGAGTTCGCCAAGAGCCTGTACGACGAAGGCCACGACCTGATCGACGCCACCCTGCAAGCGGCACGCCTGCGGTTGCGGCCGATTGTCATGACCTCGCTGGCGTTCATCCTGGGCGTGGTGCCATTGGCGATCGCCACCGGCGCCAGTTCGGCGAGCCAGCAAGCCATCGGCACCGGGGTGATCGGCGGGATGATCACCGCGACCCTGGCCGTGGTGTTCGTGCCGGTGTTTTTTGTGGTGGTGATGAAGCTGGTGCGCAAGCGACATAAAAACACCTGACCAAACACTGGTCCCTGTGGGAGCGAGCTTGCTCGCGATGGCGGTGTGTCAGTCGATGACTGTGTTGACTGTCAGCCCGCTATCGCGAGCAAGCTCGCTCCCACAGGGGGCCTCAGTGATTTCAAGAATGTGTTCACCTGGGCTAAGGTGATTGCACAGCCCCAATCCAACGAGCCTCCATGATCTTCCTCGCACGCACCCACCCTCGCCTGTCCGCCGCCATCCTGCTGGGCATCGCGGTGGGCATTCTGGTTCCGGCCGATTCGCCGATCGGCAAGATCCTCATCGGCTGGAATGCCGGCGTCTGGATCTACCTGTTGCTGATGTTCTGGCTCACCGTGCGTTCGAAAGCGACTGACGTAAAACGCATCGCCGAAATCGAAGACGAAAACGCCGGGCTGGTGCTGGCGCTGGTGTGCATTGCGGCACTGGCCAGCCTGGCGGCCATCACCTTCGAACTGGCCGGCAGCAAAGACCTGGAAACCACCCGCAAGCTGCTGCACTACGGCTTCACCGCGCTGACCGTCATCGGCTCATGGCTACTGATCGGCGTCATCTTCAGCCTGCATTACGCCCGGCTGTATTACATCTGGGACGGCAAGGAACCGGCGCTGCGCTTTGCCGAAGGCCTGACGACACCCAACTACTGGGACTTCCTGTACTTCTCGTTCACCATCGGCGTGGCGGTGCAGACCTCGGATGTCGGCGTCGCCACCCGGGGCATGCGCAAGATCGTGCTGGCGCAGTCGTTGATCGGTTTTTTGTTCAACACCGCCATTCTCGGGTTCTCGATCAACATCGCCGCAGGCCTGTTCGGCTGATGCCTGCACAAACGTTCTAGGCATGGTCCTCGGCCGAGGCGTTTAATAGCCCGGCAAACCGTTTCACAGGTACCCCATGAACACTCACAACTGGATCGACCTGGCCCAGGATGCCGACACCGGCATCGAGACCCTGCGCGCGCATTTCGAAGGTCACGCCTACGACCCGCACTGGCATGACAGCTATTTGGTGGGCGTTACCGAGCAAGGGGTCCAGCAATTCAATTGCCGACGGGCCAGGCACCAGAGCACGCCGGGCAAGGTGTTTCTGCTTGAACCGGGTGACATCCATGACGGCGAAGCCCCGACCGCCGACGGTTTCACCTACCGCATGCTGTACCTCGACCCACAGTGGTTGCAGCGTGAACTCAGTGCCGTGTTCGACCATGCCCCCGACAACAGCCAGCTCAGCTTCGCCGCCACCTTGGCCTGCGATGCGCGTCTGGCCCAGGCCACCAGCCTGGCGTTTGAAACCCTGCATCGCGGTGAACTGAAGATCGTCCGCCAGACCGCCCTCGACGGTTTGCTCGAGCGCCTGACCAGCCACTTGCACTGGCGCGCCCGCGATGGCCAGGACCCGCGTCTGCCGCGGGTGGCACAGAAAGCCCGGGAATACCTGCATGCCAACGCGCAATACGACATCGGCCTCGATCAACTGGCCGCCGTCACAGGCGTCGACCGCTTCCGCCTCTCCCGCGCGTTCAAGGCTGCCTATGGCATGGCGCCCCACGCGTATCTGGTGCAACTCCGCCTGGCCACCGCCCGCCGCCTGCTGGCCCGTGGCGAACAACCGGCGGCGGTGGCGATGGCGCTGGGCTTTGCCGATCAGAGCCATCTGGGGCGCTGGTTCATGCGTGCCTACGGCCTGACGCCGGCGCTGTACCGCAAACGCTGCTCAAATCTTCCAGACAGATAACCCCCGGGATTGTGAAGATCGACTTCACTGATCTTCACCGGAGTTAGCCCGCGATGCTGCCCTCGTTCCCGACGTTACTGCCGTTCCTGCTGTTTGCCTTTGTGGCTTCGATCACCCCCGGCCCGACCAATATTCTGGTGCTAAGCAACAGCGCTCGATACGGGTGGGTCGCGGCTGTGCCGATCATCGTCGGCGCCTGTGCCAGCGCTGCGACGCTCGTGTTGCTGGTGGGCACGGGCATCGGTTCATCATTGACCGCGTGGCCCGCTGTGCAAAGCGTCATGCAATGGGCCGGCGTGGCGTGGCTGAGTTATCTGGCCTGGCAGATTTTCAGCACCCCGGCGACTGCCATTGCCGCCCGCAACAGCGAAGCGCGCCTCGGATGGATGGGCGCCGCCAGCCTGCAACTGGTCAATCCGAAAACCTGGATGATGGCGCTGGCGGTGGTCAGCGTATTCGCCGGGGGTGGCGAGCATCGCGCCGTGCAGGTGGTGTATTTGTCCCTGGTGTTTTTTCTGGTTTCCCTGCCATGTCTCGCGGTCTGGGCGATGCTCGGCGCCGGTTCAAGCCGCTGGTTGCGCTCACCCCGTGCCATGCAACGCTTCAATCGCTGCATGGGCCTGTTGCTGCTGGGTTCGGCATGGTTGAGCGTGCTGGCCTGACGGTCACTTGTCGCTCATTGTTCGACAATCAACCATTAGGGGCTTGACGGCGAATTGGATTTTGGTGTCTTCTGAAACCGGTTTCAGTGCTGTCTCACGAAGCACTCGACCTTATAAATCCRATAAGAAGGTTTCAGACCGTGAACGATTTCTCCGCCGCCCAGCGCAGCCGCGTGACCATGCTTGACGTGGCCGAACACGCCAAGGTCTCCAAGGCCAGCGTGTCGCGGTTCATTGGCGAAGACCGTGCCCTGCTTTCCGATGCAATTGCCTTGCGCATCGAGCAGGCGATTGCCGAATTGGGCTACCGCCCGAACCAGATGGCCCGCGGCCTGAAGCGCGGCCGAACCCGCCTGATCGGCATGCTGGTGGCCGATATCCGCAATCCTTATTCGATTGCCGTGATGCACGGGGTGGAAACCGCGTGCCGTCGGCACGGCTACAGCCTGGTGGTGTGCAACACCGACCGCGATGACGAGCAGGAACGCCAGCACCTGGCCCTGCTGCGTTCCTACAACATCGAAGGCCTGATCGTGAACACTCTCGGCCACCATCGCGATGAATTGCGCGAACTGCACCGGGAAATGCCGCTGGTACTGGTGGACCGCAAGGTCGAGCAGCTCGAAAGCGATCTGGTCGGGCTGGACAACCCGGCGGCGGTCGAGATGGCTCTGACCCACCTTGAAGCCCAGGGCTACCGCGATGTGCTGCTGGTCACCGAACCCTATGACGGCACCAGTTCGCGAATCGAGCGGGTCAGCAGTTTCAAGGCGCGGATTGCCCAGCGTCCGGCGCTTCGCGGCACGCTCATCGAAACCGGCAGCGAACTGACTGCCCGACTGAAAACCTTCCTCGATGCGCCAGGTCCCGGCCCGAAAGCGCTGTTCTGCGCGAACGGTATCGCGGCGCTGGCCAGCACCCATTCGTTGCGCGAATTGCAGTGCAAGCTGTTCGAGGATGTCGGCCTGATCGCCCTCGATGACCTGGATTGGTACCCCTTGGTGGGCAGTGGCATCACTGCCCTCGCCCAGCCGACTGCCGAGATTGGCGCGAGCGCTTTCGAGTGTTTGCTCAAGCGTTTGCGTGGGGATGACGGTCCGGTGCGGACGGTGGATTTTTCGGCGCGGTTGATTGTGCGGGGGTCGACGCTTGGGAATTTGCGTTGAATGTTAAGACGCCATCGCGAGCAGGCTCGCTCCTACAGTGGATTTGTGTCGTTTACACATCCCCTGTAGGAGCGAGCCTGCTCGCGATTGAGGTCGACGCGGTGCTCAGACGTCTGATTGAGCCCCTTCAAACCACGCCAGTTTCTCGCGCAGTTGCACCACTTCACCCACGATCACCAATGTCGGCGCATGCACTTCATGCTCCGCCACCAGCCGTGGCAGGTCCGCCAGGGTGCCGGTAAACACCCGCTGGTTGACCGTGGTGCCCTGCTGGATCAACGCTGCCGGGGTATCGGCACCGCGACCATGCTTGATCAACTGTTCGCAGATGATCGGCAAGCCCACCAGYCCCATGTAGAACACCAGGGTTTGCGCCGGGGCCACCAGATCGGCCCAGGGCAAATCGGTGGAACCGTCCTTCAGGTGCCCGGTGACAAAGCGCACCGACTGCGCATAATCACGGTGAGTCAGCGGA
>NZ_JBGCUL010000332.1:0-4751 GCF_054177685.1 Pseudomonas sp. P5_A2_2 | reverse complement strand
TATCTCGACGGTGCGAGTAAAAAAGCCGGACGGTCTACTTGTGTTGAATATGTAATTGCTTTCGTCCGACAACACTCCCCTAGATTGTCTTGGCTTGTCTGTAGTGATTACCCCTATCTTCTTTTCTTCAATATTATGCTTACATCCTTTTACGTGAGGCTTGGATGATTTCTTAGCTGTTCTGAAGTAGGGTGGGACCTTTGGTTTTTTGTTATTAATATTTATAAATGTATACTCCGCCCTGCATTTTTCATCTAGGCAGGCGAAGTCATTTTTATGAGTGATGATGCCTTGTCTGTAAAGCTTCTCTGCCTCCAAGACAGTTGTCTCTCTGTCCAGACTTATGCAAAATACACGATCCATTAATACATATCCTTCAGTGAGTCAACCAGTGTCTTTGATCATATTGGTTCATGAGTAATCGCTATGATACTACCCATAATAATGGGTCAAACATTGCGAAAAAGTTGCACTTCACCGTTACCGTTTGAATCTAGGCCACTCTTACCGGAAACACCGGAGAATTTGTAACCAGTGAGCTAGTGTCCGGTCAAGTCCTCTGATAATGACTTCTCAAACTCCACGATCAGGTCTACAAGACCGATCCTCAGGACTTTGCACAAGTCCCGAAGCTGCACGATGTCCAAGCGACGTGTTCCGCTTTCTACGTCGCTCATGAAGGACTGTGGTCGGTTCAGGGCCTTTGARCACTGKACTTGAGTCAGRCCAGCCGCYTTCCTGTRCKTCTTCARCAGCGACAAAAGMACAGCGTKTTCGGGTCKATAKATCGTCTTGGACATGGCTGACTGGCTACGAGTGGAMAGCCTTCCAACCTATATCTGGTTTTCAGATATCTGAATTTCAGATAAATTAACCTCTGGCGAGGTACGCCATCCACTCACCGATTGCGGACGAACCATGAACGAAAAGCTATTTGTACTGACCAGCCAGAAGAAGAACACGAACCACGTCTTGCACCTGATCATGACCATTCTGACTGGRGGTCTATGGTTGATCGTTTGGCTGATCGTCACGTCAAACAAAAACAGCCACAACAAGAAACTCGACAAGCAAATCAACCATGTATTGAAGTACAAGGAGCAGGGTTTGAGCGACGCCGACACCTACAAACAGATCAAGGTGGACAAGGCGAACTCTGACGTAATCCAAGGTCGGGTGATTTTTGTCGTGCTGGTAGTGGTGTTCCTTTACTTCTACCTGCGGTAGATAATTCGGTGCGATGCACGATGATTGGGAGGGGACCTTTCCTAAGAAGCCTTTTAGGATTGCTCCCCCCACGCACTGACTAGTACTCAAGCAGCGGGACTGAAGGTCAACGAAGCATCATCAGGAAAGCGGAAGCTTTCAGTAGGATTACAACTGAAGCTTGATCACAATTGAAATTTATTACGGGTACTAATGAACGTCAGTGAATCCCGTATTTAAGAAGGTTGCTCTCAGGCTATCGCCTGTCCGTGCTAACCGTTGACCGAAGGTCAGATGGTATAACACTATCAAGCTTGCTTGATGAATGATTCCATTTTGAAGCTGATCAACAATTTATTAATTTATTGGATGAACTACCTCAAGAGGGGAACTCTTCAGGAGGGATAAGCTCAAGGCTGTCGCCTTACCCGTGCTAAGCCTTGAACGTAAGTTCAAGAGGTATACCATTATTTCTTTGGGGCTTCACTTCGTGAGTTAGTGCCCCAGACCTATTTCAGTGTGCAACAAATTCAAGTGTTCTTCAGCTTAGACGTTGCCGTCTCCGTGCGTTCGCTTCTCTCTTATCCGAGCGTATTTAATTCTGCCCCTCAAACCGTCAAGCCAATCGTTCGCTTCGCTTCACTTCTATATCCGAGCGTAATTCAGATTGCAGTCAGCCCCCGGCGGAATGTCCTCAATGCTTCGCCATACGCCAGATACTCGCCAGCGTTGTACAGTTCGGTAATCTGCTGTGGAATCTTCCGTGCCTCGCGTACTGGCGCAGTTAGTACGACAGGTGCGGGCGGCTCATCACCACCAACCGCCTTCAGAATGTCCGCGTTGTTTTCATGGTAGGAGTTGGCGAAATCCACTTCGAACTGTAGTTCCTGACGTACTGTCGGATTCCGTTCAAGGTAGATTTCCATTCCGCCAATGGCGAACCGGGCACACTGACAGATTCTTCGTGCTTGCTGGTCGCTCATCGTGCGTAGACCTTCTAGGCGAATAACGCGCTTCACGATCTCGGTGCTGATTTCGTTGAGCAGGCAAGCTCGTAGTACATGGGAAGGGCTGACGTTCAGCGTGCCTTTATGGACGCCTGCCACAGTAATGCAGGCGCCAAAGACGTAATCGTCAACCCAGCCAAGGCGTTCATCCTGGGCCACCTTGAAATGGCTTGCGTTCTGATTGATCAGGGCTTTGGGTTTGGGGCCGCGTTTGCTGCGTTGTGCGTCAAGGTCTACAGCGCCATCCGGCAAGGCTTCAACCACAATCTCAACAGCTTCGCGGCGTGGATTTGGGTCAAGGTCGTAGCGCAGGTGAGCCGGTTGGTTCTTGGTAGTCGGGATCGACGTGTAATCGTAAGTCGTCTGGGGTAGGGCGTGGATCGTGTAGCTCCCCAGTATCTCGCCTGTGTGCTTTTCTACGATAAAATGTTCGATGTTGTGTGTGCTTTTACGTGCAATGTGTAGCATGGATAATCTCCTGTTCAAGTTCATTTCATAGGCAGTTCCTCTCGGGTAGTGCCGGGGTTTGGTTTGTCAAATAGTGACCGCCGCAGACAAGTGCTTACGGCGGTAACATTGGAGTTTTTAGTCACGAATGTGGCGTGTAGACGTGCGGAGTCGCTCAATGACACGAGTATCAATCTGCCCTTCATATTTCTCTACAAGCTCATTGCAGTAATTCCGTCGAGCTGCGTTGTACGCTTCGAAAGCCTCGATAATGTTGTGACACTTCCCAAGATACACCGACTTCCCATACATCGAGAGACGAGAAACAAACCCTTCGCCTCTCGCCGCCACAGTTACGCCAATGGGAAGCATCCCTCGCTGACTTCGAGTATCTCGAAACATCTGATTGATCACCCTCGGGACCAGCGAACAGAATTCCGGTGAGTACACGGTATTGAGTGGATCAAGAATATCCTTGTCCAGTTCCATGTCCGCTTCGGATGCGTAAGGCTGACCCACAAACCAATCTGCAAACTCTTGGAAGTCATGCCATTTTGGGCAAACCGTACAGCCGGTATATGCAGTAGCTCCCGACCTGTAGCACCGATTAAGCATGTCTTTCCATCGCTGAAATGAACGACATGTAGTCTCGTGATAAGGCATACCCAAAGCTTTGCGTCTCTCTGCCGAATCGTAGCCAACTCCGCAGAGCAGCTTGGCGTCTCGTGGTGGAGCAAAGAGCGGAGCCTCTTCACCCAGTGAGTAGTCGAGATGGAGACCGAAGAATTCCGGGTGTACGTAAACGGTTTTGATGMTGAACTGTTCATTGCTGTGATTCATTAGTTCCTCCTAAATGGTAAAAAAAAGACGATAAAAAACCGACTCAAGGTCGGCATCGTCGTCATCGTTCTATCTTCATTGAAGGAATGAACTTTGTTAGCGTCGGTACTCGGCCTCTTTATTGAGTTGGATCATTTGAAGATGATTCATGGTTAATCTCGCGGTGTTGCTTCGACCGTCAGTGGTGGTCAGCCAATATATAGACAACACAATACCGATCATCTGGCACTGTATGGGTGCGGGACGTGTTCGGCGTGTTTGTCTGAAGTGATCATTCTACACAGCTTGACACTTTCTGTCAAGGACTAGTTGACGCTGGGTGGCAACTATGCAACGCACTGTGGCATCTAAGCACTCCAATCCCCACACACCTCCAATAGCTTCAATAAGCACAAAACCGGTTTCCAGCGAGGGAGAACGCCTCCTGCTTAGTTCAGACAGACATGGAGGCCAGTAAATACTGAACAGAGCGGAAGTGGGTACTTGGAGTCTGACGAAATTGGTGCGGGTTTTGACGGGGTTTATCGAGGGTTATCGATGGTTTCTGTGATTGCGTAAAGCAGCCTCGAAACCCCTGCCGTTGGTGCCTTGCCTCAAGCAAGAGTGGGAAGTTTGGAGATTGCCGCCAGCTTCTGTACCGCACTCGCACCTTTCGAATATACGTCGTGCGTCACAGAGCCCGTTTCATGCCCAACCAGCTCAGCGATCAATTGGATCCATATATTTCAAGGTGTGACATCGCCTTGATATTGATTGGATCCAATCTACGCTAGGGTAGCTTTCAGGCTGCATGTTGCGGCCCGAGCAATACCTGCCACGGGGAAATAAAATGAGCAAGGCACCAATCGGAACTACTGGTAAAACAGGCGAGAAGTCGCCAGAGAGCGGCGTATGGAAATCGCAAGACGCTCCTTCGACCACTGCACCAATCGCTAAGGGGAACGTGTTCCCTCCACACAACAGCAAAGCCGTTACATGGAAGCTGCTCTCTTACGCCTAAGCTTCAACCGCTGTAGTGAAAGCCCCGATATTGCGGGGCTTGATCAATCTATTAGGTGCAGCACGTCTCTGACATTCAGGTGTGAGTAACGTGCTACGGATCGAGTGTCCCTGTGGCCCGATACGATCATGATCTGTGCGTTGTTGAATCCCTTCTTGGCGACGTTTGTGATTCTGGTGTGCCTGAGCTGGTGCAGCCTGACGCTGCTATCAAGTCCAGCCTTTACACGTGCAAGGCGTACAGCCTGAGTA
>NZ_JBGCUL010000331.1:0-4758 GCF_054177685.1 Pseudomonas sp. P5_A2_2 | reverse complement strand
CGATGAAAGCATCCTGCGTCCGGTCGCTCGTGCGTTCTCGGCCGAAGGTGGCCTGCGGGTGATGGAAGGCAACCTCGGTCGCGGTGTGATGAAAGTCTCCGCTGTGGCCGTGGAAAACCAGATTGTCGAAGCGCCGGCCATGGTGTTCCAGGATCAGCAGGACCTGGCCGATGCCTTCAAGGCCGGTTTGCTGGAGAAGGATTTTGTCGCGGTGATGCGCTTCCAGGGCCCGCGCTCCAACGGCATGCCGGAACTGCACAAGATGACACCGTTCCTCGGCGTGTTGCAGGATCGCGGCTTCAAAGTCGCGCTGGTGACCGACGGGCGCATGTCCGGCGCGTCGGGGAAAATCCCGGCGGCCATTCATGTCAGCCCCGAGGCTTATGTCGGCGGCGCTTTGGCGCGAGTGCAAGAGGGCGATATCATCCGCGTCGATGGCGTCAAAGGCACCCTGGAGCTTAAGGTGGACGCCGAAGAATTCGCAGCGCGCACACCGGCCAAAGGCCAGTTGGGCAACAACATCGGCACCGGTCGCGAGCTGTTCGGTTTCATGCGCATGGCCTTCAGCTCGGCGGAGCAGGGCGCCAGCGCCTTCACTTCTGCCCTGGAGACGCTTAATTGAAACTGGCTTTGGTCGGTGACATCGGTGGGACCAACGCACGTTTCGCGTTGTGGAAAAACCAGCAACTGGAATCGGTCCAGGTGCTGGCGACAGCAGATTTCCCCAGCCCGGAAGAAGCGATCAGCCTCTACCTGAACGGCCTGGGGCTGGCGCCGGGGGCGATTGGCTCGGTGTGCCTGTCGGTGGCAGGCCCCGTGAGCGGCGACGAATTCAAGTTCACCAACAATCACTGGCGCCTGAGCCGCAAGGGCTTTTGCCAGGCCTTGCAGGTGGATCAGCTGTTGCTGGTCAACGACTTCTCGGCCATGGCCCTGGGCATGACCCGTTTGCAGCCCGGCGAATTCCGCGTGGTCTGCGAAGGCTCGCCGGAGCCGCTGCGCCCGGCGGTGGTGATCGGCCCCGGCACGGGCCTGGGCGTCGGTACCTTGCTCGATTTGGGCGAGGGCCGATTCGCCGCGTTGCCGGGGGAGGGCGGTCACGTTGATCTGCCATTGAGCAGTCCGCGTGAAACCCAACTCTGGCAGCATATTTTCAACGAGATCGGCCATGTCAGCGCTGAAACAGCGTTGAGCGGCGGCGGCTTGCCACGCGTCTACCGGGCGATCTGCGCGGTGGACGGGCACACGCCGGTACTCGACACGCCGGAAGCCATCACCGCAGCCGGGCTGGCGGGCGACCCGATTGCCGTGGAAGTGCTCGAGCAGTTCTGCTGCTGGCTCGGACGCGTGGCCGGCAACAACGTGCTGACCACCGGTGGGCGCGGTGGCGTGTACATCGTTGGCGGGGTGATTCCGCGCTTTGCCGATTTCTTCCTCGAAAGCGGCTTCGCCCGCTGCTTCGCCGACAAGGGGTGCATGAGCGATTACTTCAAGGGGATTCCGGTGTGGCTGGTGACGGCGCCGTATTCGGGATTGATGGGTGCGGGTGTGGCGCTGGAGCAATCAATCCCGACCTGAAACCCGATTACCTGTAGGCGCGAGCCTGCTCGCGATGGACTTGAAGGCACCGCGTGCATTCAGAAAACACGCGTTATCGTTGACGTCCATCGCGAGCAGGCTCGCTCCTACAGTGGTTCTGTAGTGTTTGTAAAATCGGTGCTTAAGGCATAATCCGCCCAATTCAAACAACAAGGACGCCGCCCGTGAGCTCAGTCAACAAGTCGATTTTGTTGGTCGATGACGATCAAGAGATACGCGAGTTGCTGGACACCTACCTGACCCGTGCCGGTTTCCAGGTGCGTGCCACCGCCGATGGCGCCGGTTTTCGCCAGGCGCTGAACGACGCGCCGGCCGATCTGGTGATCCTTGATGTGATGCTGCCCGACGAAGACGGCTTCAGCCTGTGTCGCTGGATTCGCCAGCATCCACGCCAGGCGCAGGTGCCGATCATCATGCTCACCGCCAGTTCCGACGAGGCAGACCGCGTCATCGGCCTGGAGCTGGGCGCCGACGATTACCTCGGCAAGCCGTTCAGCCCACGGGAGTTGCAGGCGCGGATCAAGGCGTTGCTACGCCGTGCGCAGTTCGGCCAGGAACGTAACGGCGGTGAGGTGCTGGCCTTCGATGACTGGCGGCTGGACATGGTCAGCCATCGGCTGTTTCACATCGACGGCGAAGAGGTGATTCTCTCGGGCGCCGACTTCGCGCTGCTGAAACTGTTTCTCGATCACCCGCAGGAAATCCTCGACCGCGACACCATCGGCAACGCCACTCGTGGCCGTGAACTGATGCCCCTGGATCGCATCGTCGACATGGCGGTCAGCCGGTTGCGCCAACGCCTGCGCGACACGGAAAAACCGCCACGGCTGATCCGCACCGTGCGTGGCAGCGGCTACCAACTGGCGGCCAATGTGGTTGCCAGCAATGGCCACTAAGCTATTGCGCAAGCTCGCCGCCAAGGTGCCGATGCCGCGTTCGCTGCTCGGGCGGATGTTGCTGTTGACCCTGCTGGCGGTGTTGTTCGCCCAAGCGTTGTCGAGCGTGATCTGGGTCTCGCAACTGCGTGCCACGCAGCTCGAGGGCCTGGTCACCAGCGCCCGCAGCCTGGCCCATTCAATGACGGCCAGTGTCAGTTATTTCCGTTCGTTGCCGGTGGCGTTCCGGCCCTTGGTGCTCGATCAGTTGCGCAGCATGGGCGGCACCCGGTTCGTGGTGACGCTCAACGACAAACCCCTGGGCATGGAGGTGCTGCCCATCACCCCGCGCAAAGAGGCGGTGCTCAAAGCGGTGGACGAGGTGCTGCGCCAGTCCCTCGGCCAGGACACGGACATCTCGGTGACCTTCGTCAGCCCGCAAGACCTGCGCATCTTCAATGGCGGCCTGAAGCTCGATGAGTTGCCACGCTCCTGGGCGCACTACGCGTTGACCCTGGAGCCGGTGAACCCGCCGGTACTGGTCACGCAGATCCAGATGGCGCCGGGCGAGTGGCTGTACATCGCCTCGCTGTTGCCCGAGCCCTACACCAGCCTTGAAGAGCAGGGCCTGCCGGCGCAGCAGGTGTGGTTCATCGTCCTGACCAGCAGCTTTTTGCTGTTGTTCATCGGCCTGCTGGTGCACTGGCAGAGTCGTCCGCTCAAGCGCCTGGCGCGGGCGGCGCGGGACCTGTCGTTGGGGGCCGACGTGGAACCGGTGGCCGAAGGCGGTGGCAGTGAAGTGGTCGAGGTCGGGCGCGCCTTCAACACCATGCGCGAGCGCATCAGTCGTTACCTGACCGAGCGCAGCCAGTTGTTCAGCGCCATTTCCCACGACTTGCGCACGCCGATCACCCGTTTGCGCCTGAGGGTCGAATTGCTCGAAGACGAAACACTGCAAACCAAGTTCGGGCGTGACCTGGACGAGCTCGAATTGCTGGTCAAGGGCGCGCTGCAATGCGTGAAAGACACCGACATCCACGAGAACATCGAGCCGGTGGACCTCAATCATGTGCTCGACTGTCTGGTGGAGCCCTATCTCGCGCCGAACGGCAACGGCCGCGTGACCCAGCAGGGGYGGGCGCTGGCGGCGTATCCGGGCAAACCGCTGGCACTCAAGCGCTGCATCGGCAACCTGATCGATAACGCGTTGAAGTACGGGCAGAACGCGCACCTGCACATTGATGACGACGAAAGCGCGTTCGTCCTGCACGTCGATGATGAAGGGCCGGGCGTGCCGGAGCAGCGGCTGGAGCAGGTGTTCGAACCGCACTTTCGCCTGGCCGGGCAGCAACAGGGTTATGGGTTGGGGCTGGGGATTGCCCGCAACATTGCCCATAGCCATGGTGGTGAGGTGAGTCTGCAGAATCTGCGTGAAGGCGGGTTGCGAGTGACCCTGCAGTTGCCCCGCAGCGTTGACTAGTCAGACCGCGTTATCGTTCATCGCGAGCAGGCTCGCTCCTACAGGGTTTTTGCGTCGTACATAAATCCAATGTAGGAGCGAGCCTGCTCGCGATGGCGTCAGATCATTCAACACATATCCAAGAGCAAATGTCACAGCTTGGTGACATAACCCACCCCCTTCGTTACATGCCCACCTTCCCCCGTTGTTTATGCTGCCCCACAGTCATAACAACAAAAAAGGTACGCCATGGACACCTTCCAACCGGCCTTCAGCAGTTGGCTGAACGCACCTGCCCATCAGCAATGGCTCGCCAGCGAAGGCTTGCGCCTGCTGGCGTTTGCCAAGGCTTCGAAGCTACCTGAAGGCTTCGGCAACCTCGATGAAAAAGGCCGCCTCCCGGCTGATGCGCAAGCCCAGACCATGAACACCGCGCGCATGACCCACAGCTTCGCCATGGCCCACATTCAGGGCTTGCCGGGTTTCGCCGAACTGGTGGATCACGGTGTCGCTGCGCTGCGCGGGCCGTTGCGCGACGTGCTGCATGGCGGCTGGTTCGCGGCCGCCGAACATCGCAATGGCAACACCGGCAAGAATGCCTACCTGCATGCTTTCGTCGCACTGGCGGCCAGTTCTGCGGTGGTCGCACAGCGCCCCGGTGCACAAGCCTTGCTCGATGATGCCATCGATATCATCGACACTTATTTCTGGAGCGAAGAAGAAGGCGCGATGCGCGAATCTTTCAACCGTGACTGGAGCGAGGAGGAGGCGTACCGAGGCGCCAACAGCAACATGCACGCCACCGAAGCCTTCCTCGCCCTGGCC
>NZ_JBGCUL010000330.1:0-4763 GCF_054177685.1 Pseudomonas sp. P5_A2_2 | reverse complement strand
CATTCATCACTTCGTTCGACGAGGCCGTGATCGTTCAGTTGTTGGGCGGGGTCGAGCAGCGCACCATCCCTCGTCAGATGTGGTCCGGAATGCGCGAGCAGATCAGTCCCACGATTCTCGCTGCTGCCACGTTGCTGATCATTTTGTCTGTCCTGCTGTTGCTGTCTATCGAAGTCCTGCGCCGTCGTTCGCTTCGCGTTCGTGGAATCACTAATTGATCTGAGATCTAGGGAAGCAGTTATGAAAAAGATGTTGATATGCGCGGTAACCAGCCTCGCGTGTGTGTCTGCGATGGCGCAAGAGAATCTGACGATTGTCACGTACGGTGGCTCATTGGCGGCTGCCCAGACTAAGGCCGCGATCAAGCCATTCAGCGAGAAAACCGGGGTGAAAACCACGCTGGAGGATTACTCCKKCGGCATCGCTCAGCTCAAGGCTCAAGTCGACACCAAAAACGTCACCTGGGACGTCGTCGACATGGAATTACCGGATGCCGTTCRGGCGTGCAATGCGGGGCTGTTCGAACGTATCAACCCGAGCAAGGACTTGGAAGCGGGGACGGGCGGCGCCCCGGTTGACGTGGACTTCATCTCCGGCGCCGTCACCGACTGTGCGGTAGCAAACATCATTTGGTCGACGGCGGTCGCTTACAACGTCAACGCGTTCAAAAGTGAGCAGCCCGCAACGCTTAAGGATTTCTTCGACCTGAACAAATTCCCTGGCAAGCGTGGTTTGCGCAAGGCGCCTCAAGGCACGTTGGAGTGGGCACTGCTGGCCGATGGAGTGCCTCGTAATGAAGTGTATTCCACCTTGGAAACCGAGGCGGGTATCGAGCGGGCTTTCGCCAAACTCGACTCGATCAAGAGTCAGGTGATCTGGTGGGAAGCAGGTGCCCAGCCGCCGCAGTTGCTTGCGGACGGCCAGGTCGTAATGACCTCGGCATGGAATGGACGTATCTGGACGGCCCAGACCCAAGAGAAGCAACCATTCAAGATTATCTGGGACGGTCAGCTGTACGACATGGATGTATGGGCTGTGCCGGCCGGCAGCAAGAACAAAGCGCGGGCCATGGAGTTCCTCAAGTTCGCCACAAGCACCCCGGTGCTGGCTGAGCAAAGCAAATACATCGCCTATGGCCCGACGCGTAAATCGTCGCAAGCCTTGGTCAGCGAGGAGATGAAGCCGCATCTGCCGACCTCCCCGGAAAACTTCAAGACAGCATTACAAATGAATGCCGAGTGGTGGGGTGACCATGCCGACGAACTCAATGAACGCTTCAATGCCTGGCTGACAAAGTAAACCTTTGCCTTTACAGCTTTCTCAGGAGTCCAGCGCCATGTCGACTTTGATTTACCTCGGGCTAGGGAGTAATCAGGACCGAGATCATCATTTGGGGGTGGCGTTGGAGTTCTTGGCCGCATTGCTAGTGGATGTTCAGTGCTCCCCGGTCTATTCCTCCGCGGCTGCCGGCTGCGTGGGCGACGATTTTTTTAACGTTGTTCTGTCCGGGCGCACTGATCTATCGCTGGGCCAGTTGAGTGAAGTTTTAAAGCGTTTTGAGACCAGGTACGCGCGCGTGCTGGATCCTCGAATCATCTTGCCGGTGGATATCGATATTTTGCTTTACGGGGATTTTGTGGGTGTTTACGAGCATGGGGTCCTGCCAAGGTCGGATCTCATCGATAGACCTTACGTGATGATGCCGCTTGCTGTGCTCGCCCCGGAGGGAGTGCATCCCGTCACCGGTAAAACCTGGAAAACGACCTGGCTTGAGTTCGAGCGGGACATGCCTGCCGAGGAGAAACCTGTCCTTGTAGCCAACGGCGGGCTGAACCTGCACAAGGGTGCGAATACCGCCAAGGCGGATGATTTCGTGATGGCACAAACGCTTAAATCACTACGTCTCCGACAAGGCCTTACACAGCGCAAACTCGCCGAAAAAGCACGGGTTACTCATAGCTCTATATCTGTCATAGAAAAGAATCAAGCAAGCCCAGGGGTTAATACGCTGGGGAAGATCCTGTCCGCGCTATCGACTTCACTACCTGAGTTCTTTGCAGAGATTGAGCGAGGAGGAGCAGAAGTAAAACCCAAGAATAGGATTCTGGAGTTCTAAACAAATAAGGTTGGAGTGGTTTTAATTCATCAAATCTGAGGTCGAAGACAATGAAAATGGTACCCAGACTGACAATGGCTGATGCTCAACACATCATGCAAGCTTGCCTTGCGAAAGCCAGGGAACTGGCGGTTGATATGGACATCGCCATTACTGATGACGCMGGTCATCTGATCATGTTTCAGCGCATGGACAATGCGCGAATCACCAGTATCGACATTGCCATCAGCAAATCCTTCACTGCCGCCGCCGCACGTAAATCGACGCGCGCCTATGGCGAAATCAGCGTGCCAGGTAAACCGGCCTTCGGCATCAATACCAGCAACCAGGGACGCTTTTCCATTGTCGCCGGTGGGCTGCCGCTCTTCATGCAAGAGTTCATCGTGGGTGGGGTAGGGTGCAGTTCTGGAACTCCCGATCAGGATGAGATTGTGGCGCAAGCAGGCGTTAGTGCCTTTACCGCCTATATCAGCTGATCAAATTAAAAATTCCAAAGTCGTTCATCCAGCGCGTTTATGTTCGCTGTTGGAAGCGTTTCTGCGCGCTTGATTTCCTGATCCGAACAAAAATAAAAGTTGAAGGAGAGATAAACAATGTTCAGCCAGCAAGACCAAATCCAGGGCTACGATGACGAACTGCTGAGTGCGATTGACGCCGAGGAGCGCCGCCAGGAACAGCATATCGAGCTGATTGCTTCAGAAAACTACACAAGTCAGCGGGTGATGGAAGCCCAGGGCAGTGGGCTGACCAATAAGTATGCTGAAGGTTACCCAGGCAAGCGTTACTACGGCGGCTGCGAGCACGTCGACAAGGTTGAGCAGTTGGCAATCGACAGAGCCAAGGAACTGTTTGGAGCAGATTACGCCAACGTTCAGCCGCACTCCGGTAGCCAGGCCAATGCCGCTGTTTACCTGGCGCTCCTCCAGCCGGGTGACACCGTATTGGGGATGAGTCTGGCCCACGGTGGGCATTTGACGCATGGTGCCAAGGTCAGTTTCTCCGGCAAGCTCTACAACTCGGTGCAGTACGGTATCGATACCGTCACGGGGTTGATTGATTACGACGAAGTCGAGCGACTGGCGGTCGAGCATCAACCCGAAATGATCATCGCCGGGTTTTCCGCTTACTCGAAAACCCTGGATTTCCCGCGCTTTCGCGCCATCGCCGATAAGGTCGGCGCCTACCTGTTCGTCGATATGGCCCATGTGGCTGGATTGGTAGCGGCAGGCCTGTATCCGAATCCACTTCCCTACGCGCATGTGGTCACGACTACCACCCACAAGACGCTACGCGGTCCCCGTGGAGGTTTGATTCTTGCCAAAGGTAATGAAGACCTTGAGCGTAAACTCAACGCCGCAGTCTTTCCAGGCGGGCAGGGCGGCCCATTGATGCATGTGATCGCCGCAAAGGCTGTGTGCTTCAAGGAAGCGTTGGAGCCTGGATTCAAAAAGTATCAACAGCAGGTGATCAAAAACGCCAAGGCGATGGCGAGTGTATTTATCCAGCGTGGTTATGACGTGGTCTCGGGTGGGACCGACAACCATCTGTTCCTTGTCAGCCTGATCCGCCAACGGCTGACGGGCAAGGATGCCGATGCCGCTTTGGGCCGGGCGCACATCACGGTCAACAAAAATGCCGTACCGAATGACCCACAGTCGCCGTTCGTAACTTCTGGCTTGCGCATTGGAACACCTGCGGTGACTACACGTGGATTCCAGGAGCCCGAATGCAGCGTCCTTGCCAGCTGGATCTGCGACATACTCGATAAACTCGGTGATGCCGAAGTCGAGGCCCGTATCGCTGCGCGGGTTTCAGAGTTGTGCGAGCGTTTCCCGGTCTACAAAGYCTGATCATCCACCAGCATTCGCTGCGGAGTTTAGTATGTCGCTGAGTGTTTTTGATCTGTTCAAGGTGGGCATCGGTCCTTCCAGCTCGCACACCGTCGGTCCCATGCGCGCAGCCGTGCGCTTTGCCGAGGGGCTTAGGGATCAAGGCTTGCTGGAGCAAGTGGAGAGTGTTCGGGCAGAGCTGTACGGTTCTCTCGGCGCCACAGGAAAAGGGCACGGAAGCGACAAAGCCATACTGTTGGGGTTGGAAGGGGAGTACCCGGATACGGTCGATACCACGGCAGTAGAGGCAAGGTTGGTGGTGATTCGCGGTTCTGGAACCCTGAAGCTTTTGGGGGAGAAGTCCATTCGCTTTGTCGAGAAAGAGCACATGGCTATGATCCGTAAGCCTCTGCCCTATCATCCCAACGGTTTGGTCCTGCGCGCTTTCGACAAGRCTGGCTTACAGATTTGCAGCCGTGAGTACTACTCGGTGGGCGGCGGGTTTGTGGTGGATGAAGACGCGATGGGACTGGACCGCATCGTCGAAGACCGAACGCCCCTTCGTTATCCATTCCTGACCGGGCGGGAACTGCTTGAGCAGTGCACACGTAATGATCTCTCGGTCAGCCAGTTGATGGCCGAGAACGAGAAGGCATGGCGTAGTCCCGAACAAACTCGTCAGGGTCTGCTGCATATCTGGCAAGTGATGCAGGACTGCGTGCTTGCTGGTTGCCGCAACGAAGGCATCATGCCTGGCGGGCTGAAGGTTAAACGTCGTGCTGCGGCGTTGTACCGTCAGCTCAGTGGCAGTCCTGAGG
>NZ_JBGCUL010000329.1:0-4784 GCF_054177685.1 Pseudomonas sp. P5_A2_2 | reverse complement strand
CTCAACGCCCTATCGTTTAAAGAGCCAGACCAGTACAATTGCCGCCAAACTTTACGCGCGACCCAGGTTGAGAGCGGGAAATCCCCTTTCAGCGCACATTGACTCGGGCCAAGCGCGCCACATGCTGCTGTCCACTTAATGCCAGATGGATCTTGCACTGCCGATCGGGATGAATGTCCCGGGGTCCGGACAGTGGAAACCGGTACTGCCGCAACCCTGGCTACTCTGAATGCTTCGCAGGAAAAACCTTTGATTTCTACAGCTAACATCACGATGCAGTTCGGCGCCAAGCCGCTCTTCGAAAACGTTTCGGTCAAGTTCAACGGTGGCAACCGTTACGGTCTGATCGGCGCCAACGGTTGCGGCAAGTCGACCTTCATGAAGATTCTCGGCAACGACCTCGAGCCGTCCGGCGGCCAGGTCATGCTGGAACCGAACGTGCGCCTGGGTAAATTGCGCCAGGACCAGTTCGCCTACGAAGAATTCACCGTGATCGACACCGTGATCATGGGTCACGAAGAGCTGTGGAAGGTCAAGGCCGAGCGCGACCGCATCTATTCGCTGCCGGAAATGAGCGAAGCAGACGGCATGGCCGTGGCCGAGCTGGAAACCGAATTCGCCGAAATGGACGGCTACACCGCTGAATCCCGCGCCGGCGAACTGCTGCTGGGCCTGGGTATTCCCCTGGAACAGCATTTCGGCCCGATGTCCGAAGTCGCTCCAGGCTGGAAACTGCGGGTATTGCTGGCCCAGGCACTGTTCTCCGATCCGGAAGTGCTGTTKCTCGACGAACCGACCAACCACCTGGACATCAACACCATCCGCTGGCTGGAAACGATCCTCAAGGCGCGTAACAGCACCATGATCATCATTTCCCACGACCGTCACTTCCTTAACAGCGTCTGCACCCACATGGCCGACCTGGACTACGGTGAGTTGCGCCTGTTCCCGGGCAACTACGACGAGTACATGACCGCGGCGACCCAGTCCCGTGAGCAACTGCTGTCGGACAACGCCAAGAAGAAAGCGCAGATCTCCGAACTGCAGACCTTCGTCAGCCGCTTCTCGGCCAACGCCTCGAAAGCCAAGCAGGCCACCTCCCGTGCCAAGCAGATCGACAAGATCCAGCTGGCCGAAGTCAAGCCATCGAGCCGCGTCAGCCCGTTCATCCGCTTCGAGCAAACCAAAAAGCTGCACCGCCAGGCCGTGACCATCGAGCAGATGTCCAAGGGCTTCGACGGCAAGACCCTGTTCAAGAACTTCAGCTTCACCGTCGAAGCCGGCGAGCGCGTGGCGATCATCGGCCCGAACGGTATCGGCAAGACCACCCTGCTGCGCACCCTGATGGGTGAGCTGACACCGGACGCCGGTTCCGTGAAATGGACCGAAAGCGCGGAGCTGGGCTACTACGCCCAGGACCACGCCCACGACTTCGAAGACGACGTCAGCCTGTTCGACTGGATGGGCCAGTGGACCCAGGGCGAGCAGATCATTCGCGGCACACTGGGCCGGATGCTGTTTTCCAACGACGAGATCCTCAAGTCGGTCAAGGTGATTTCCGGTGGTGAACAAGGTCGTATGCTGTTCGGCAAGCTGATCCTGCAAAAGCCGAACGTGCTGGTGATGGACGAACCGACCAACCACCTGGACATGGAATCCATCGAGTCGCTGAACCTGGCGCTGGAGAACTATCCGGGCACGCTGATCTTCGTCAGCCACGACCGTGAGTTCGTATCGTCCCTGGCCACCCGCATCATCGAGTTGAGCCCTAACGGCGTAACCGACTTCAGCGGCACCTACGACGATTACCTGCGCAGCCAGGGTGTGGTGTTCTAAGGGCAGCCACAAGCCTTTAGTTGCAAGCTTCAAGTGAAAAGCCCTGTCCTGGTGACGGGGCTTTTTGCATTCCGGGCCAAGGTTTCTTGTAGGTGCATAAATTATCGCGATCCGACTTGCTCGCGATGAGGCCATGAGGAACAGCGATAATGTCACGGCAAAAGTAGTTAGCCTGCTTTCTTTTATCCCAACGCCGCGCCATGATGCAGCTCTCCCAACCGCCGCCCGCGAACGAGCCCTCATGTCTGTGCAGCAAGTGTCTCCGCAAAGCTCCATGGCGATCACCCTGCAGATCGTCTCCATCGTCTTCTATACCTTCATCGCCTTCCTCTGTATCGGTTTGCCGATTGCGGTACTGCCGGGTTACGTCCACGAGCAGCTCGGGTTCAGCGCCATCGTGGCCGGGCTGACCATCGGCTCGCAATACCTCGCCACCCTGCTCAGCCGGCCCATGGCCGGGCGAATGTCCGACAGCGTAGGCACCAAGCGCGCAATCATTTATGGCCTGTCGGGGATTGTATTAAGCGGCGTGCTGACCTGGCTGTCGGTGTTGTTGCAAAGCTTGCCGCTGCTCAGCCTTCTAATCCTGCTCGTTGGCCGCCTGTTACTCGGCATCGCTCAGGGACTGATCGGCGTAGGCACCATCAGTTGGTGCATGGGTCAGGTAGGCGCTGAACACACCGCCCGGTCGATCTCCTGGAACGGCATCGCGTCCTATGGCGCCATTGCCATTGGTGCGCCCCTGGGCGTGGTGATGGTTCAGCAGCTGGGTTTCGCCAGCCTCGGCATTGCCCTGTCGCTGCTCGCCTTGGCCGCACTGCTGCTGATTCGCAACAAACCCTCGGTGCCGGTGGTACGCGGTGAACGTCTGCCGTTCCGGGCGGTGTTCGGGCGCATTGCGCCGTTTGGCGCGAGTCTGAGCCTGGCTTCCATCGGCTATGGCACCCTGACGACCTTTATTACCTTGTATTACGTCAATCGCGGGTGGACGGGGGCGGCATACTGCCTGACTGTGTTCGGCGTGTGTTTCATTCTGTCGCGCCTGCTGTTCATTTCCAGCATCAACCGCTTTGGTGGATTCACTTCAGCCATTGCCTRCATGTGCATCGAAACGGTTGGCCTGGTTTTGCTGTGGCTGGCCCCTTCGACCAGGTATGCATTGATCGGTGCAGGGCTGACCGGATTCGGCCTTTCGCTGGTGTACCCGGCGCTGGGTGTCGAGGCGATCAAACAGGTGCCTAATTCCAGTCGGGGTGCGGGTTTGAGTGCCTATGCCGTGTTTTTCGACCTGGCATTGGCAATTGCCGGCCCGCTGATGGGAGCGGTGGCGTTGAATCTTGGCTATCCATGGATTTTCTTTTTCGCGGCATTGCTGTCAGTGACAGGGTTGGGCCTGACATTGCTGCTATCGCGCCGAGCCGTCGGCATTGCAAGTTAAAACCAATCTAGAATAGTTACGGCTTGTTAAAACATTTCAAAATACATACAGAAGGCAATATCCAGTTTAACTTAATGCACAGTGCCATTATTGTTATAACTATTAATTTTGACAAAATCCAACGAGGTCGCCCCGATAACTAATAAAGGAACAAATAATGCGCATTCTGCCTCTAGCCCTTCTGGCACCCACTCTGATGCTTTCCCTTTACACCACTGCACAGGCGGAAAATACCGCCCAACAACAGATTTGCCACAACGGTAAATGCTGGGACCTTGGCGATATTGGCAGCGAATGCTGTCCATTCAGCGATGAAAAACTGAAAACCAATATCCAGCGCCTGGAAAGCCCGACGGAGAACCTTCTTAAACTTCGCGGTGTAACATTCAACTGGAAACAAAATGACAAAGCTGACATAGGCCTGATTGCCCAGGACGTCCAGAAAGTTTACCCACAGTTGGTGCGCACTGACAACGATCGCCTGCAAGTGGATTATCAGAAACTCGTCGCTCCGCTGATTGAATCGGTCCGTGAATTGAATGCCAGAGTTCAGACTCTGGAAACAGCCTTGGCTAACAAGTAACTCACTTCACCTATTGATCGGCAGTCTGCATCCCGGCCCGGGTTTCCCGACCCAGGGTGCGCGAGAAGAAACTTCCAGCCTCGGAAATCAGATTGCGGTGTATGTCTTGCCGATCGACGCCATCCGCATCGGTGCACAGCGCGGGCATGATCACGATCTGCTCGTCATTGCACGGCGCCATGAAGACGAAGTGCCCTGCCCCGGCCAGTAGCTTGAAGTCAGGCGCCGTCGGCAGTTTGCGCGCCAACGCCGCGGCGTTCTTGTCAAAGGCCACCAGTTTGTCGCCATCGCCGCTGTAAAGCAGTACCGGCACATGCACGTCGGCCAGAGTGTGGCGGCCGAATTTCAGGCTCAACGGCGCCATCAGCATCAAGGCGTGAACGCGAGGATCGGCCACCGGTTGCAGGTCGTCGCGGTCGACAATCAGTTCACCCTGGGTGTTGCAGGCATCGCGGTCATCCGGCCGCTCCTGGCAGTAACGCCGCAGGCGATCCAGATCCGGGGTGGCACCGGACAGAATCAATGCGGTCTCGCCACCGGCCGAGTAACCGATGACCCCCACTTGATCGGCATTGACGAACGGCGACAGCATACGGTCGCCCAAGGTGGCGGTAATGGCTTCGGAAATCTGGATCGGCCGGCCGTACAGGTTACTCAAAGTACCGAGACGACTGTGATCCCTGGAGTTGTCGCCGGGGTGAATCACTGCCACCACGACAAAACCTTTTCGCGCCAGCGACGTGGCGAGATCGTGCAAGGCCAGTGGAGTGCCGGTGTTACCGTGGGACAGCATCAGCATCGGGAACCGGCCAATGGCGATTTTGGTGTCCTCCCCGGCTTCGACGGTGTAACCCTCGAGCTTGCTGGTGTGCTCCCAATCACTGGACGGATAGAAGGCGATGGCGCGCATCGGCTGCAGGTCCAGTG
>NZ_JBGCUL010000328.1:0-4790 GCF_054177685.1 Pseudomonas sp. P5_A2_2 | reverse complement strand
CTCTCAAGCGATGGTATTCGACCCCGATCGCCTGCCCCTGGACTTCCCCGGAACTGTTACGGCTCTGGTTGACCAACACCCGCAGCACACGACTGCTGCGGATTTGCGCAAGGTCCCGTACCTCGCTGGCCGGTACGGCTTGCAGTGGCCCGGGCAGACGCGCGACCGCCGACATCGGCAGTAGCAGCGAACAGCACAGCAGTAGCAAAACCGAGGGACGAATCATCCACTCTCCGGAAAGAATATGAGGCCCGCTTCAATGACAGATGGCATCAAGCGCAGCGACAAAACAGAGCGCCCAGGGCGCTGGCAACGTGAGCAAGACTGGCACAATGATGGCAAAACTACCAACCCGGTCTGGCCCGCGGCTCAAGAGACAGCGTTAACCCGTTGTAGTTCTTGGCTTTTCTTATAAATCCACGGCTCTGATATGCTTTCCGGCCTTTGGGCCGAGGTAGCACCATGCAACTCATCGATATCGGCGTCAACCTGACCAACGCCAGTTTTGCCGACAAACACCAGGCCGTACTCGACCGTGCCTACGCGGCCGGCGTGTGCCAACTGGTGCTGACCGGCACCAGTGTCGAGGGCAGTGAACAGGCTCTTGAGCTGTGCCAGCAACTGGACGAAAGTGCTCAGCGCCTGTTCGCCACCGCCGGTATTCACCCTCATTGCGCCAGCGACTGGAACGCCGACAGCGCCCGACGGTTGCGCAGCTTGCTCAAGGAGCCGAATGTGGTGGCCGTGGGCGAATGCGGGCTGGACTTCAACCGTGACTTCTCGCCGCGTGCGCAGCAGGAAAAGGTCTTCGAAGAACACCTGGCCATGGCCGTTGAATTGCAGTTGCCCGTTTTTGTCCACGAACGCGATGCCAGCCAGCGTTTGCTGGAGATCCTGCGCGACTTCCGCGATCAACTGCCGGCTGCCGTGGTGCACTGTTTCACCGGAGAACAGAAGGCACTGTTCAGCTATCTCGACCTTGATCTGCACATCGGCATTACCGGCTGGATTTGCGACGAGCGCCGGGGCACGCATTTGCATCCGCTGGTCAAGGAAATCAAGCGTGGACGCCTGATGCTCGAAAGCGATGCACCGTATCTGCTGCCGCGCAGCCTGCGCCCCAAGCCGAAAAACGGGCGAAACGAGCCGGCGTACCTGACCGAAGTATTGCGTGAAGTGGCGCTGCATCGCGCAGAAAGCCAGGAAGATCTGGCGGCGCACACAACTGCGTGCGCACGGGCGTTTTATGGGCTGCCCACTATCGACCTGTAAACGTTACCCCTGTAGGAGCGAGCCTGCTCGCGATGCGATCTAACCGTCACCTCAATGGTGAATGTTGCATCGCCATCGCGAGCAGGCTCGCTCATACAAGGAGTAATGGTGCAGCCTGTTGATCTGCATCAAGAATCAGCCACCTGAGTAGCGGCACAATAATGGCACCTTGCCAAAACTGTTTCCGCTATCAGAGAAAACCTCCATGGGTGCCTGGCTTAGCAATATTTCGCTGAAATACAAATTCTGGGCGGTCAACGCCGTCGCCTTCATCACCACCCTGTTGCTGGTGTTATACGCGGTGCAGCTCGAACAGCACGCTCGCAGTCATGCCAACCAGGCTTCGGTCCAGGCCCAGGCGCGACTGCTCGAAGCCTGGCCCGCAGGGCAGCCGCTGCCCAACGCCGCAAATCTGCTGACGTACAATCGCGGGGGGGCGCCCATGCTCGATGGGCAAACCGTGCCGGAACTGGCCAATGCGAATGGCTGGGTCGAGATCAACGCGATGCCGCTGTTCGGTGACAACCCGTTGATGGGCGCCGAAGTCTTTACCCGCATTGGTGGTCAGCAGGTGGCCGTGATTGCCCACGGCCCAAGTCTGAGCCAGGTGTTTAGCGAGCGCTTCGCCAACTACGCGTTGGCCGTGTTCATCCTGATGCTGGCAATGCTCGGCGCATCGCAGTTATTGATCCGCTTCCTGCTCAGCCAGCTCAACACCTTGAAGGACGTCATGTTGCACGTGGAGAAAACCGGAGACCTGTCGGCCCGCGTGCCATTGGCTTGCAACGACGAAGTCGGGCAAATGGCCAATGCTTTCAACGCCATGCAGGCCGGTTATCAACGAGTGGTCAATACTGTCGCCAGCACCGCCCGGCAACTGGATGATGGTGCCGCGCGGCTGGCGGCCAGCATGAATGAAGTGCGCCACGGCATGCTGGGCCAGCAAAGCGAAACCGACCAGGCGGCCACGGCGATCAACGAAATGACGGCCACGGTCTATCACATTGCCCAACACGCAGGCGCCACCCGTGACCTTTCGCAATCGGCCGATACCCTGGCCAGCAGCGGGCGGGAAGTGGTGACGCGGGTGCAGAGGTCGATTGCCGGATTGTCTACCGGCGTCCAGCAGACCGCCGAGATGATTCAACGCCTGGCCGAGGACAGCCAGAAGATCAATGGCGTGGTCAACGTGATTCACAGCATCGCCGAGCAGACCAACCTGCTGGCACTGAACGCCGCCATCGAAGCGGCCCGGGCCGGCGAGATGGGGCGCGGATTTGCGGTGGTTGCCGATGAAGTGCGCAACCTCGCCAAACGCGTGCAGGCCTCCACGGACGAAATCACGATCATGGTGTCGGCATTGCAGGMCGGCACACGGGACGCCGTGGATTTCATGCAAGAGAGTTCGCTCAAGGCCGACGATTGCGTGCAGCAGGCGCAAGAGGCCGGGGCCGCTTTAGCCGAGATCACTGGCGCGGTAGCGCAGATGCGTGAAAGCAATACGCAAATTGCTGTGGCAGCCGAGCAGCAGAGTCAGGTGGCGCAAGAGATGAACCGGGCGGTGGTGAGCATCCGTGACGTGACCGAGAACACGGTGCAGCAGACGGTGACGTCGGCGACCACCAGCAATGAGCTGGCGGTGTTGGCCGGAGAGTTGAGCAAGGCTATCGGTCAGCTCAAACTTTGAGGGCCTCATCGCGGGCAAGCCCGCTCCCACAGGTTTCTCGGTTGATCGCAAACTTTGTGTTCAACCACTAACTACTGTGGGAGCGGACTTGCCCCGGGCGGCGTTCCGACGAAAGCGTCAGATCAGACAACATCATAATTGGCCATGACACCTATCAAGCCAATAGCCAGCCTTGATTCGCCGCCGGCATTGACCGGGCCTATTCTTCATTACATGTGTTCAACATGGATCGAGGATCAGCATCATGGGCAAACGTCACCCCAACCTTCCCGCCTGGCAATGGCGAGCGTACCCGAACAATCATCAGCACCCGACCAATCTGGTGCTGCACCTGATCGCGGTGCCGTTGTTCATCGTTGCGTTTCTGCTGATTGTGTCCGGGTTGTTCAGCCTGACCCTTTCGAACATCGCCATCGGCGTGATCGGGGTGATTGCGGCGCTGGCCTTGCAACGCCACGGCCACCGCCTGGAAACGCAAGCCGCCGAACCCTTCAGCGATCGCAAGGATGCGATATCGCGCCTGTTGGTCGAGCAGTTCCTGACGTTTCCACGGTTCTTCCTCAGCGGTGGCTGGTGGCGCGCCTGGCGTGAGCGCCACCGCCGTCACTGATCAGGCGAACACGGTCACCGTCTGCCGGCTCATGGCGATCAACCGGCCATCCGCGCTCCACATTTTCGCGGCAGCATGCCCGTAGCCGTCGGCGGCGTGCTCGGTCTCGACGAGATACTTGCACCAGTCCAGGGTGTTCAGTTCCAGCAGCGGCTGCACGAATTCGATGGTCCAGGTCAGCGTGCTGCCCATCGCCGGCTTCTTCAAAAACGGCATCAGGGCCGGTGGCCAGGCGTCCACCAGCGCCAGAATATGCGCCTCGCTGATGGCCTCTTCCTTTACGCCACCGCGCAAGCGCACCCAGCCGCCCATTTGCCGGGATGTGCTGCCGCTGAACGGCAGCCCGCCGACACTCCAGCGCATCGCCAGATGCCGCATGAATTCCGGGATGACGCCTTCGACAAAAGGCAATTCCTGGCACTCGTCCCAGTGCTTCATTTCCGGTGCCGGCTCAGCGACCACCGCCACTTCCGAAGGGCGTGAGGCGCCAAAACTGCCCTGGATCAATGTCACCACCTGCCCCTTCTGCATCACCCGGCCCAACACCTGGCTGACCGCCTTGCCTTCGCGCAACACGTCGACCTCAAAACTGACCGGAACCTGGGGTTCAACCGGGCCGACAAAGGTGATTGCCAGCGAGCGCACCGGGCGATCCGCTGGCACCCGGGCACGCATGGCTTCGTACTGCAGGGCGGCCACCAGGCCACCGAAACTGGCGCGCCCCTGGGCCCAGGAGGCCGGGATAGACAGCTCCGCTGGCTGACTACGGACAGCGTCGAGCAGTTCGGAAAAGCGCATGAAAACCTCAGGGATCGGAAAAAGATGAAGGGATCTTAACCATCTGGCGTAGTTGATACATCGCCTATTCCGGCCAAATTGACTGACAGATGAGCCGCACAAGGCTCGTGCCGAACATATAACCTGTAGGAGAGAGCCTGCTCGCGATAGCGCCCGGAYAGCCAACATCAATGTTGAATGTCACGACCTCATCGCGAGCAGGCTCGCTCCTACAATGGATCTCCGGTGTTTTCAGGATTTGAAACATGCCTTGCTGAGTTTTTCCAGCACCCGGTCCGCACGCTGTTCAGCCTCGGCCATGGTAGCGTTCCAGACCGCAACACAGGGCTGCAAATCCGCTTCCTGTTCAGCCATGGCCAGCCATTGCACGCAATCGTGCCAGTCACCCAGCGCGCCCTGGGCCGCTTTCAATCGGGGCATGGC
>NZ_JBGCUL010000327.1:0-4792 GCF_054177685.1 Pseudomonas sp. P5_A2_2 | reverse complement strand
ACATCTGGCTGAGCGACAACGATGGTGGACGCGGCTTAGGACGACTCGTCCTCCGTGTCAGCCGCGTGGGTACCTGCCGCTTCTACGCTCGGTATTCGACATCCGATGGCCATCGGCTCATGGTTCCGCTGGGCCCATACGCCAAGAATCGAACGAAGGGTTGCCTGACCTTGGAGGAGGCTCGAACCGCCGCTCGAGACCGCTGCAGCGGCAAGACCAACGTTGGACCTCGTCCTCCTGTTAGCGAAAAGTTGGACGAGAACCCATTGAATCTTGCCTTTGCGCCTCCATCGCCACTTCCCCAGCCAGTCGAACCGCAATGTTCGAACGCGGCCAACAGAGGCACGGTGGCCGAGCTCTGCCAGGCCTATATCGACGTCCTGAAAGCTGCTGGAAAGCTCTCGGCCAGCGACTTAGAAAGCTATCTCAGATGCCACATAGAAACCTCGGAGTATGGGCATGTCCTAGCGGGCGACTTGACACCCGATCAAGCGGCGATTCTCATCCGGAAGGTCCGAGAGGCTGGGAAGAAATGCACAGCAAAACACGTGCGATCGTTCCTTCATGCGGCCTACGCCAAGGCATGCCATGCGGCCGTAGATACGGAAGCGCCTGCGGCCCTGATCGCATTTGGAATCAGCAGCAATCCGATTGCTACCGTGAAGGTTGCGAAGGATGCGGGCGTACAGCGAGATCGGAACCTAAACGTTACTGAACTGGCTGAACTATGGAAGCATCTCCATCCCGCCGATGAGTCGCTTCTGACCATCGAGATGCGCGTCGTACGGGTCAACCTATTGCTGGGTGGACAACGGTGCGAACAGCTCATGCGGGTGTTGACYCGTCATGTAGACACTGACGATGACACCGTCCTCTTGTATGACCTGAAGGGCAGACGCCCCAAGCCGCGACCACACTTGCTTCCCCTAGTTTCCGAAGCCAAGCGCGATGTGCTTTGGTTCCTTGAGCATAGTCAGTTGCTCGGCAGTGAGTTCCTGTTTGCGGGGCGATGCCAAGGGCACAGCCTTCATCCAAGTACCGTGAGCAAGGCCGTCGCCAAGATCAGCAATGTCCTGCTGGCGAGCAAGGCGATCGGCTCTCGGTTTGGATATGCGGACCTTCGGCGCACCGTGGAGACAAGAATGGCGCAACTAACTGTCCACAAGGACACGCGGGCCCACATCCAGTCGCACGGCCTTAGCGGAGTGCAGCACACGCACTACGACATGTGGGAGTACATGCCGCAGAAGCGCGACACCTTGGAGCGTTGGGCAAGTTTCCTGTCCTCGCTTCTCGTCCGGCCCAGCAAGAGCGAGCAACGTAGCGCCACGCCGGATCACTGAGAGTATTCAGAGCGGAGGCTCGCACAGATGTCGGAACCTTTCGATCCAACGAAGTCACTTTTTCTAGCTGCGGCTTCAAGGGACGACACTTGACGTGCAGCGCGATCAGCTGAAGTGGGGCTGGAACTCGACATTCGCACGACCTTCAATCTGCCTGGGTCGCCCTTGAACGCGCAGAGGCGAACAGCACTTGCGTCATCTCCAGATGCGATCACGTCAACCATCATTGCTGTTGAAATTCCGAGCTAGGGACACCCTTTTTGGCATCACAGGTGACACCGTTAAGGCGCTCGCCAATGAACTGAACATCACCGAGAGCCAAGTGATCCATCTGGCGCTTTCAAAGATGGCCCAGGAAGTGTTCCCGACCTATGAACAGGACGATGGACCGTTGACGTCCCGTCAGGTGGCCTTTGTCCGCAAGAGGGCAAAGGCCGTCGTGCCCAAGGGCAAGTTGCTGAACGAACAATCGCTATTCTGACTTCCAGGATTTTAGATAACCGCTCGCGATGCTGCACGGAGCGCGCTGTTTGCATCACGCAGGTTCAACGGCGTTGGATGGGGGGTCCACTAGCCTAGGTCGATGACTCAATGCAACGGGCGAAATTATTCGACAGCCATAATTATGACGTTGAAATAATTCAACCTAATTTTCGACGCTCGAGTGTTGCAAGCTTGAGCTCAGCCTTCACAACGCGCCAGCAATAGACCTCGAACCGATCAGCCTGCTTGGACTTGTCCCTGCTAAAACAATCGGCGCCGCTTGTAGTGCCGCAAAGCGAAAACGAACGCAGGTTCGACGGGAGCCGCGAACACTGAAGCGTCGGTCGATCTTGAAGAAGCTGATCTCGTGATTCGACCGCCTCAGTAGCGCAGCTTCCCGCCGGCGTCGATGATCGCCAACTCGACGTAAGACGATCCGTTGTGCGACTGCGGCGAGTACCGTGCGGCAAACTTGCCGAAGGAAATCTCCCCCGCCGACTCCATCGCATGAATGAAGGTCTCGGTGTTGAGATCGCGCCCCGCGCGGCGGAAGCCTTCGACCAGCACGCGCGCATGAATGAAACCCTCGAACTTCGAGTTCGACTCCAACCCGTCGCCCCCCTTGGCCTTCACGAGCGTCAGATACTCGGTAACCGCCGGGTTCGCCCGGTTGTTCAAGGGCGGCATGATCTGAGCCAAGACAATTCCGCGCGCGGCTGCTCCGAGGGCGCGCGCAGTCTGATCAACGCTGACAACGGAGAAGCCATAGATGCTCGGGCGTGCGGTCGTCGCACCCAGAGCCCTGACGAACCCGCTGAACATGCCGCCGGCGGTGCACATGATCACGGCCTGCGGCGAAGCGTTGGCGATGTTGGCGGCAGCGCTTTCGAAGTCCGGCTTCTTCGGGTCGAATTTGGCTTCGACCGCGATCTGCAACTGCTGTGCCTTCACGGCGCTGCGCACCTCGCTCATCAGCGCATTGCCGAAGGCATCGTCCTGATGAACTGTCGCGATGCGGGTGACACCGAGCTCCCTCAGTTGCCGAGCGATGTGTGCGGCCTCGTCGGCATACCCGGCCCTCACATGGAACAGGTAGCGATTGAATTTCTGACGCAATGCCGAGGCACCCGTCACCGGGCCGAACACCACCGTCTTCGAATCGGCGGCCAGCGGCAGAATCGCCGCGGTCTGGGCCGTGCCGACGTTGTTGTAGATCAGGAAGACCTTGTCCTCCTCGATCAGCAACCGGGTGTTCTCGACCGCACGCTTCACGTCGAAGCCGTCGTCCAGGGTCTTATAGACGATCTTGCGGCCGTGCAAGCCACCGCTCGCATTCACGGCATCGAAGTACAGCCGTGATCCGGCACCGTATTCCGCCGTCTGAGGCCCGAATGGGCCGGTGAGCACCACCGAGGCACCGATGCGAATCTCGCTCTCGGTAACACCATTTGCCGCACTCGCAGGTATTGGACCGACTGCCAGCAGCCCAATTAGCCATGTTGTGAGCAATCCACCGAATTTCATTCTTGTTCCTCTTGCTTCGTGGGCACCCATGTCGAATGAAGTTCTGCGATTTCGAACCACCAGTGAGCACAGAGCGCTCACATATACGGGCGGTGCACGCGATCAAGGCGCGTCATCATCCGAGACAATTGACATCCGTACGGTACGTTACCGTATATGTTCGTACCATCTCGTTTTCCCGAAGGCAAGGCGGGCGCGCGATGCCGGGCCGAGCGGCATGCGGCGCGCGTGGAGACAGGTCGGCCGGACAAGCCAGGTCGTGGTTATCGGAACGCGCCCTGCGGGTCGGCTAGTGTCGGTGGCTTCGCCTGCTGGAGCCGGTACTCGCCAGGCTGGACGCCGTTCCACTTCTTGAAAGCCCGGTGGAACGCGCTCGTTTCGCGAAAACCGACCAGGGCCGCAATGTCGGCCACGCTCATCGAGCTGTTGCACAGCCGGTCGATCGCGAGATCCCGCCGCAATTGGTCCTTGACGTCCTGGTAGCTGGTCCCCTCCGCCTCGAGGCGCCGGCGCAGCGTGGTGGCCGTCACGTGGAACTCGTCGGCGAGGTCATTGAGCAGCGGCCAGTCGCTGCCGCCCACGCCGGCGCGCAGGCGACGTCGCAATTTCGCGGTCCAGCTGTCCTCGTTCTTGTATTTGAGGAAGACGGATTGTGGCGCCGAGCGCAGGAACTGCCGCAGCGCGCCCGCGTTCTGCACGATCGGCGCGCCGAGGGTCGCGGCGTCGAATCGAATTTCGGTGCATGCCGCATCGAAGCCCAGATGCTCCGAAAACATCGCGGTGTACTCGCTGGCATGCGCAGGCCGTGAATAGGCGAACTCGGCACGCAGGATCGGAATGCGATGACCCGTCAACCAGCACATCAGGCCATGCACCATCACGAGCAGAGCCTCAACGGCGAAGCGCGGGTCGGCCGGCGGCCGGATGCGGTTGGCCAGCGCGATGACGGCGTGTCCATCGTCGAGCCGGAGCTCGGCGTCGATATCGTCCAGCAGGATGCGAAAGCCCACCAGGATCCGCTTCAGCGCGCGGTCGAGGTTGTCTGCATTCACCACCGCCTGGCTCAGCAGCGCGAAGCTCCCAACCTTCATGCGACGCGCGTCCAGCCCGAAGAACTCGTCATCCAGCTCGCGCGCAACCGCGAGCCAGAGGGCGGAAAACGCCTCCGCCGTGACGCGCGCGTGGGGCGAACCCAGCACTTCATCCGGAATGCCGGCGATGCGCAGCGCGCGGTCTCGCGCCTGCGGGGTCAGACGCGCGACGRCCGCCGCCACGAAATGCGCTGAAACCGTTCCTCTGTCCATGGTGTTCGGGTGCCCAAAACGCACATCGACTTTGCCATCTTTGGGCATCGATTCCATGCGAGCTCGCCCGTAGAGTGCCCAGCAACGGAGAACCCCCATGACCGACCTGTCTGCCGAATACAAGGCGCTTGCCGAGTA
>NZ_JBGCUL010000326.1:0-4804 GCF_054177685.1 Pseudomonas sp. P5_A2_2 | reverse complement strand
AACGCGAACAGCGCAAAGAACATCGCGAACGGCACCAGCACCCAGGCCGATTGCAGCCGCGCCTGCAGATTTAGCTGGGCACCGAACAGGCCCATCAGCGCACCGAGCAGGGCAAAGCAGGCGGCCATCGGCAGCACATAGGCCAATGAAAGATTGAAACCGCGCCAGCCACCGACCTGGCCGCGTAGCACCACGCCGGACAGGATCGGCAGCATGGGCAGCACGCATGGCGTGAACGTCAGGCCCAGGCCGGCCAGGAAAAACAATGCCAGTTCGCGCCAGCTCCATGGATAAACCGTCGCCGGAGCGCCGCTGCCGTCGATGCTCAGGCGCTCGGTTTCCGGCGGATAGCACAGGCCTTTGTCGGCGCAACCCTGATAGGTCACGGCCAGGGTGAAGGCGCGTTGATCGGTGCGCGGTAGCTCGACGTCGAGAATGCCGTGGTAGACCTCGACGTCGCCGAAGTATTGATCATGCTTTTTCTGGCCGTCGGGCAGTTTCGCCGCGCCGAGGACGACGTCGGCCGGATCGGCGCGAAATTGAAAGCGGTGTCGGTAGAGGTAAWAACCTTCGGTGGCGACGAACCGTAGCTTGATCGATTGCGGCGTGCTGTCCACCAGACTCAGCTGGAACGCTTCGCGCACCGGCAGGAAGTCGGCGCTGTTGTTGATCGAGCCCAGGGTCGAACTGGGTCGGTTCTCCAGCAAGCCAGTGGCGCTGGCCGGCAGGGCGAACACTAAAAACAGCAGGCAAAGCAAACGGCGCATGACAATCTCGCGTATCGGAATTGGGGGGATGATAGCGGACGGCGGCGTGGTATGCAGGAGGGGAGTCTGAGGTGTTTGTTCTGACGCCATCGTCGGAACGCCGCCCGGACCAAGCTCGCTCCCACAGGGGATTTGCGTCGTGCACAAATCAAATGTGGGAGTGAGCTTGCTCACGATGGCGGTCTGTCAGACGCGAAAGGCTTGAACGGCGGTATGCAGTCGCCCACCCAGCACCAGCAAATTCTCTCCTTGCTCACGTCCTTCGCCAATGCGCAGCAAGTTATCCCCACCCAACTGGTGAATTCGCTCGCTGTGGTCACGGATCTCACTGACAGCACCGCTCTGCTGGGCGGTGACATCGGCGATGCGTATCGCCGTGTCGGAAATGGTCTGGATCGCCCCGACGATTTTATCCAGCGCGCCATCGGCGGCCTGGGCCTGGTTGGCCGTGGCTTCGGCGTGTTCGACCTGGGCGCGCATGCCATCCACCGATTGCCGTGCGGCGGTTTGCAGCCCTGCGATCAGCGCCTGGATTTCTGCCGTGGCCCCGGCGGTACGTTGCGCCAGTGAGCGCACCTCTTCGGCCACCACGGCAAAGCCTCGGCCCATTTCCCCGGCCCGGGCCGCCTCGATGGCGGCGTTCAAGGCCAGCAGGTTGGTCTGGTCGGCAATCGAGCGGATCACCGTCAACACGCCGCCGATGGTGGCCGATTCTTCGGCCAGGTGTTCGATCATTTGTGCATTGCCTTGCACTTCATCCACCAACGCATGCAGGCCGGTGAGGCTCAGGCCGATGACTTTCTGTCCATGCTCCACGGCCAGGCCGGCGTGGCGGCTGGCGTCGGCGGCCTGGCTGGCATCGCCGGCGACTTGTTGAATGGTCGCCTCCAGTTCGCTGAGGGAGTCGCGGATCAGTGCTGTGTCGCCGGCCTGATGCTCGGCGCCGCTGTGCAGGTCGTTGCTCAGGTCGGCCAGGGTGCGGCTGCTACCGGCCACCTGTTCGGCRTTGCGACGAATGGTCCCCACCAGATCCACCAGATAGGCGCGCAAGCGGTTGAGCGAGGCTTCAATGTCATGCAATTCGCGGTTGGTGTTGCCCAGTTGAATGTCGCGGCTGAAGTCGCCTTCGGCCCAGGTCGACAGGGCTGGGGCGAGGTTGGTCAGGGTCCGGGCCAGTTTGCGCTGCAGGGTGTCGATCAGCAGCGCGATCAACAGAATCAAACCGATCATCACACCTTGCATCAGCCGCACTTCGCCCTGGATCTGCCCGTGCTGGGCGCGCACCACCGGTTCCAGCCCGGCAATGGCCTGTTGCACGTCGGCGATTTTCACGTGAGTCGCGGCGCTGAGGTCGGCGCGTTTCTGGATTTGATCGCGAGTGCGCGTGAGCTCGGCCGGGTAGCGGGTGAGCAGGCTGTTCAGTTCGCGCTTGAGGCCGACGCCAGCATCTTCGGCGACGGTTTTTTCCTTGTTCTCAAGGCCCATCATCGAGGCGAAATCATCGGTGTTCGACTCGTTGCTGGTAGTCACGCCCAGCAAGGGCAGGGCGTCCAGTTTTTCGGCCTGGGTACGGATGTTGGCGACTTCGCGCTCAACATCGACGGCCAGTTCACTGCGGCCGCTGCTGACCAGTTTGTCCCGGGCCAGCGACAATTTGCCCAAGTGCTGCGACGCGGTAAGCAGCGGCGTCAGGTAGGCTGCGTTGCCGCTGGCGTACTGGCTGAGCTGATCGAGACTGGCACCCAGTTCGCGCTCGGCCTGCAGCAGCAAGGCCTGCGGATCGCCGGCCAGTTTGCCGGCGGCCAGCAGGTCGGTTTTGCTGAATTCTTCAAGGGTCGACAGGCTGGGGCGCAACGTCTCGGCCAAGGCCGGTGGCAATTCGCCGAGTTCTTTTTGCAGGCTGTCGATGCCTTGGGCGGCACTGCTCAGGCGCAGTGCATCGCCGCTGCCAAGGTAGTCCTCGACGCTGCGGGCCACTTCATTCTGAAATTGCTGCGACAAGCCCAGGTAGCGCTCCATTAATAGATACGGACGCTCAAGGGCTTTTTGCGACCACCACAGCGTAGCGCCGAGGGCCACGCACACGGCCACCAGAAGGAGGGTATTGAGATTGGTCAGCAGCTTCAGGCGCATTACGGACTACCAACGACAGAAATGGTAAGTGCCTGAAGTTATTGCGTTTCTGTTACAGGGTTATGACCGTATCGGTCGATTCCGATAAAAAAGTGGCACTTTGCTTTGATGTGCGTGCGGCCTGTACGCGATTGCGTCCGCCGTGTTTGGCGTGATACAGCGCTTCGTCAGCCTGGCTGGCCATTATCAGGCTGTCGGAGCTTTCGCAAAGCTCAACCACTCCGGCGCTGAAGGTGCACCACAGATCCTCGGGTTGAGCGGGGTAGTGAATCTCGGCAAAACGCTGGCGGATTTCATCGAGCACGTTGTAGGCCGCTTCGATATCGGTGTCCGGCATAACGATGGCGAACTCTTCGCCACCGTAGCGGCCGATGAAGTCGCTTTTGCGCAGGCGTTGCTTGAGAAACAGCGCCAGGCTCTTGATCACCCGGTCGCCCATGGGGTGGCCGTGGCTGTCGTTGACCCGTTTGAAGTGATCGATGTCGAGCATGGCAAAGCTCAGCGGCTTGCTTTCGCGGCGGGCGCGGAACGAGCAGTCTTCGAGCAATTGCAGGATATGCGTGTGGTTGTACAGGCCGGTGAGACTGTCGCGGACCATTCGTGCCTTGAGGTTGCGTGCCCGTGCCGCGCGATTACGCACGGTGGTGATCAGGTGCCGGGGCTTGATCGGTTTGGTCAGGAAGTCATCGCCGCCTTCGCTCATGGCGTCGAGCTGTTTGTCCAGGTCGTCTTCTGCCGACAGGTAAATGATCGGCACACTGACGTAACGGTCGTTATGGCGGATCACCTTGGCCAGTTCCGTGCCGGTGCAGGCTGGCATGTACATGTCGAGGATGATCAGGTCCGGCTGGAAATCCGCCAGTTCGGCCATGGCCTGGATCGGCTCGATCAACGTCCGGGTGACGATTCCTGCACTGTTGAGCAGGCGCTCGGTGTGCAGGGCCTGGGCGCGGGAGTCGTCGATGATCAGCACTTTATATGGTTCGTACTGGGCAACGCAGGTCAGGACTTCGATCTTCTCCAGCAGGCTCGACGCTTCGAGGGTGCCGGTGAGAAACTCCTGGCCACCGGCGCGCACGGCGGCGAGTCGGGTCGGGGTGTCGGTTTCGTGCAGGCTGAAGAACAGCAGCGGCAAGCGGTGGTCCAGGCCTTCCTGGGCTTCGGCGGCCAGTTTCAGGCCGACGCCGGGGCCGCTGAAATCCACGTCCATGACCATCGCCGCCGGCAAGCGCTCGACCATCGATGAGCGAAACGTGTCTACGCTGTCCAGGGACTGGGCGCTGAGCCCGAAGAATTCCAGTTGTTTGGCCAGGCGCTCGGCGCGGCCGTGATCCTGCAGCATCACATAGACGGGCTTGCGCAGCGGTGGCAGGAAGGTCTGATCGAGTTGGTCGCCGTGGCGCAGGCCGGTACGTGACAGGCGCTGCATCAAGCGATTGAGGTCGGTGATCAGGCCGCTGCTCAGGCGTCCGCGATTGGCGTCGACCGCCTCCAGGGACTGACCGATGTGGCGTGCCAATTGCGTGTGTTCCGGTTGTTCGAAACGCTCGGCGAAACGCAGCAGGCGCAGATTGGCCTCGCTCAATTCCGAAAGGTCGGCGGTGGACCACTCACTGCGTTGCAGGCGCTGCCATATCTCAAGAATCTGACGAGCCTGATGAATTACCCGCTGGGCAAAATGGTGCTTGAGGCGCTCGCGGCTGGGGTCTTCTGGCTCGGTCATATCCTGACTACTAGTTAGGGTGCACGCTGAGGTCGACTGGTGGCTCTATGCTAGCACCACTTTTCCATTACATGAGTGCTGTACGTCAATAATCTGCAATGTGGCTTCATTCAATTTGTGACCGATCGGTCTGACTCTGGGCTGTTTAGTCGCCGTGTGCGCAGGCGAAGTGCCGTGAATC
>NZ_JBGCUL010000325.1:0-4805 GCF_054177685.1 Pseudomonas sp. P5_A2_2 | reverse complement strand
GATTTGCGCAGATCGTCTGGTAGAATCGCATTTTTCAGGGCTGCGAAGATCGATCGCGCAATGCCCTTTCCGTTTAGAAAGCGCCGGCTGGCGCAGAGAGAGCCTGTATGACCGTCACCCTCAAAACCCCCGAGGACATTGCCAAAATGCGTATCGCCGGCAAACTGGCCGCCGATGTGCTGGAAATGATTGCCGAATATGTCAAGCCGGGCGTTACCACCGACCAACTGAACCAGATCTGCCACGACTACATCGTCAATGAGCAGAAAGCCATCCCTGCCCCGCTCAACTACAAGGGCTATCCGAAGTCGATCTGCACGTCGATCAACCACGTAGTCTGCCACGGCATCCCGAACGACAAGCCGCTCAAGGATGGCGACACCCTGAACATCGACGTCACCGTCATCAAGGACGGCTACCACGGCGACACCAGCCGCATGTTCCACGTCGGCACCGTGCCGGTCTGGGCCGAGCGCCTGTCCCAGGTGACCCAGGAATGCATGTACAAAGCGATTGAAATCGTCAAACCCGGCTGCCGCCTGGGCGACATCGGCGAAATCATCCAGAAGCACGCTGAAAAGAACGGATTCTCGGTGGTTCGCGAATTCTGCGGCCACGGTATCGGCAAGGTGTTCCACGAAGAGCCGCAGATTCTGCACTACGGCCGCGCTGGCACCGGCATGGAACTCAAGGCCGGCATGACCTTCACCATCGAGCCGATGATCAACCAGGGCCGTGCCGACACCAAGGTACTGGGCGACGGCTGGACCGCGATCACCAAGGACCGCAAGCTCTCGGCACAGTGGGAGCACACCCTGCTGGTGACCGAAACCGGTTACGAGATCTTCACCCTGCGCAGCGATGACACCATCCCTCGCGTTTCGCCCTGATCCCGTTACCGTACATCGCCTATAGAAAGGAAAGCCAATCGATGCCGCAGGTGGATCCCGAACTCTTCGACCGTGGCCAGTTCCAGGCTGAACTGGCCCTGAAGGCAAGCCCGATCGCGGCCTTCAAGAAGGCGATCCGCCAGGCCCGCGAGGTGCTTGACGCGCGCTTTCGCAGCGGCCGCGACATTCGCCGGCTGATCGAGGATCGCGCCTGGTTCGTCGACAACATCCTGCAAAAGGCCTGGGAGCAGTTCAGCTGGAGCGAGGACGCCGACATCGCGCTGGTCGCGGTCGGCGGTTACGGCCGTGGTGAACTGCATCCTTACTCCGATATCGATTTGCTGATCCTGCTGGACAGCGCCGACCACGAAGTTTTCCGCGATTCCATCGAGCGTTTTCTGACGCTGTTGTGGGACATCGGCCTGGAGGTTGGTCAGAGCGTTCGCTCTATCGAGGAGTGCGCCGTCGAGGCCCGCGCCGATCTGACGGTCGTCACCAACCTGATGGAAAGCCGCACCATCGCCGGCCCCGAGCATTTGCGCCTGCGCATGCTGGACGTCACCAGCACCGCGCACATGTGGCCGAGCAAGGACTTCTTCCTGGCCAAGCGCGCCGAACAAAAGGCCCGCCACCACAAGTACAACGACACCGAATACAACCTGGAACCCAACGTCAAAGGCTCGCCCGGCGGCCTGCGGGATATCCAGACGATCCTGTGGGTGGCCCGTCGCGAGTACGGCACCCTGAACCTGCGGGCACTGGCTGGCGAAGGCTTTCTGGTCGAAAGCGAAAACGCCCTGCTCGCCTCTTCCCAGGAGTTCCTGTGGAAGGTTCGCTATGCCCTGCACATGCTCGCCGGCCGCTCCGAAGACCGCCTGCTGTTCGATCACCAGCGCACCATTGCCGGGCTGCTGGGCTTCAAAGGCGACGACGCCAAGCAAGCCATCGAAAACTTCATGCAGCAGTATTACCGGGTGGTGATGAGCATCGCCCAGCTCAGCGACCTGATCATCCAGCACTTCGAGGAAGTCATCCTCGCACCGCAAGACCAAGCGCCACCGCAGCCGATCAACTCGCGCTTCCAGCTGCATGACGGCTACATCGAAGCACGCAACGACAACGTCTTTCGCCGCACGCCGTTCGCCATGCTCGAAATCTTCGTGCTGATGGCCCAGCAGCCGGAAATCAAGGGCGTGCGCGCCGACACCATTCGCCTGCTGCGGGAGAACCGTCACCTGATCGACGACGACTTCCGCAACGATATTCGCAACACCAGCCTGTTTATCGAATTGTTCAAATGCAAGATCGGTATCCACCGCAACCTGCGGCGAATGAACCGTTACGGCATCCTTGGGCGTTATCTACCCGAATTCGGTTTTATCGTCGGGCAGATGCAGCATGACCTCTTCCACATCTATACGGTCGACGCGCACACCCTGAACCTGATCAAACACCTGCGTAAGTTGCAGTACACCCAGGTGTCGGAAAAATTCCCGCTGGCCAGCAAGCTCATGGGCAAGCTGCCCAAACCCGAGCTGATCTACATGGCCGGCCTGTACCACGACATCGGCAAAGGCCGGCATGGCGATCACTCGGACATCGGCGCCGTGGATGCCGAGGCCTTTTGCCAGCGCCACCATCTGCCAGTGTGGGACAGCCGCCTGATCGTGTGGCTGGTGCAAAACCACCTGGTGATGTCGACCACAGCCCAGCGCAAGGACCTGTCCGACCCACAGGTGATCCACGACTTCGCGCAGATCGTCGGCGACGAAACCCGCCTCAACTATCTGTATGTGCTGACCGTCGCCGACATCAACGCCACCAACCCGACCCTGTGGAACTCCTGGCGCGCCAGCCTGCTGCGTCAGCTCTATACCGAGACCAAGCGCGCCCTGCGTCGTGGCCTGGAGAACCCGGTGGACCGCGAAGAACAGATCCGCCAGACCCAGAGCGCCGCCCTGGATATCCTGGTGCGCGGCGGCACCGACCCGGACGATGTCGAACAACTGTGGGCGCAGTTGGGTGATGACTATTTCCTGCGCCACACCGCCGGCGACGTGGCCTGGCACAGCGACGCGATCCTCCAGCAACCAGCTGACGGAGGGCCACTGGTTCTCATCAAGGAAACCACCCAGCGCGAATTTGAAGGTGGCACGCAAATCTTCATCTATGCCCCCGACCAGCACGACTTCTTTGCCGTGACCGTGGCGGCGATGGACCAGCTCAACCTGAACATTCACGACGCCCGGATCATCACCTCCAGCAGCCAGTTCACCCTCGACACCTACATCGTGCTCGACGCCGACGGCGACTCGATCGGCGATAACCCGGCGCGGATCAAGCAAATCCGCGACGGCCTGACCGAAGCCCTGCGCAACCCGGACGACTACCCGACCATCATCCAGCGCCGGGTTCCCCGTCAGCTCAAGCATTTCGCCTTTGCGCCACAGGTGACGATCCACAACGACGCCCAGCGCCAGGTGACGGTACTGGAGCTCACGGCGCCCGACCGCCCGGGCCTGCTGGCGCGGATTGGCACGATTTTCCTGGAGTTCGATCTGTCGCTGCAAAACGCCAAGATCGCCACCCTCGGCGAGCGCGTGGAAGACGTGTTCTTCATCACCGACGCCAACAACCAGCCGCTGTCCGACCCACTGCTGTGCAGCCGCCTGCAGGATGCGATCGTCGAACAACTGAGCGTCAACCAGGAACCMGATATCAAACTGTCGCGCATCAGCATCTGAACCAACAACGCGAGCCAGCTCCTACAGGAAACAGGGCTTGCCCGTTCCCACACCGAACGAGATACATCGATGAACAACGCTCTGTCCCAGCTCCAGCCCTACCCGTTCGAGAAACTCCGCGCCCTGCTTGGCAGCGTGACGCCGAACCCGGACAAACGTCCGATCGCGCTGTCCATCGGCGAGCCGAAACACCGTTCGCCAAGCTTTGTCGCCGAGGCCCTGGCCAGCAACCTGGATCAGATGGCGGTGTACCCGACCACCCTCGGTATTCCGGCCCTGCGCGAAGCCATCGCGGCATGGTGCGAACGTCGCTTCGACGTCCCCAAAGGCTGGATCGACCCGGCGCGCAACGTACTGCCGGTCAACGGCACCCRCGAAGCGCTGTTCGCCTTCACCCAGACCGTGGTCAACCGTGGCGATGACGCGCTGGTGGTCAGCCCGAACCCGTTCTACCAGATCTACGAAGGCGCGGCGTTCCTCGCCGGGGCCAAGCCGCATTACCTGCCGTGCCTGGACGAGAACGGCTTCAACCCGGATTTCGACGCCGTGTCGCCGGATATCTGGCAACGCTGCCAGATCCTGTTCCTGTGCTCGCCAGGCAACCCGACTGGCGCACTGATCCCGGTCGAGACCCTGAAAAAACTGATTGCCCTGGCTGACGAACATGACTTCGTTATCGCAGCGGACGAGTGCTACAGCGAACTGTACTTCGACGAGCAAACCCCGCCACCCGGCCTGCTCAGTGCCTGCGCGGAACTGGGTCGCAAGGACTTCAAGCGTTGCGTGGTGTTCCACAGCCTGTCCAAGCGTTCGAACCTGCCGGGACTGCGTTCGGGCTTTGTCGCCGGTGACGCCGACATCCTCAAGGGCTTCCTGCTCTATCGCACCTACCACGGCTGCGCGATGCCGGTTCAAACACAACTGGCCAGTGTTGCCGCGTGGAATGACGAGGTGCATGTGCGCGCCAACCGTGCGCTGTATCGCGAAAAATATGACGCTGTGCTGGACATCCTCGGCCCGGTGATGGACGTGGAGCGCCCGGATGGCGGCTTCTATCTGTGGCCGAATGTGGAAGGCGATGATGAGGCATTCTGCCGTGATCTGTTTATCGAGGAACACGTGACCGTGGTGCCGGGTTCTTATCTGTCCCGTGAGGTGGATAGCGTCAACC
>NZ_JBGCUL010000324.1:0-6873 GCF_054177685.1 Pseudomonas sp. P5_A2_2 | reverse complement strand
AAAAAGGCCCGTATCGCGAGATACGGGCCTTTTTTGTTGCCTGAGGGTTTTTGTGTCGGCTTTCAGGGGCTCTTCGCCGGCTCAAACACCTGAAATCTTCAAGCCTTCTGTTCAAACGCCACGTAGATCTTGCGGCATGGCTCCAGCACTTCCCAGGTGCCTTTGAACCCGGCCGGAATGACGAAGCGGTCACCGGCGCGCAAGGTCTTGGCGTTGCCGTCGCTGTCGCGTAGCACCGAAACACCCTGAACGATTTCGCAGTATTCGTGTTCGGTGAAGTTCACCATCCACTGGCCGACGGCACCTTCCCACACACCGGCGTTCAACTGACCACAAGGGCTGTTGTAGTGGTTGTAAACCGCTTGCTCCGGGTCGCCCTTGAGCACTTTGGCCGGGTCCGGACGGTAGCGTTCGGCGACGGTGGTAGCCTGGCTGAAGTCGACGACGTTCTGGATGTTCATTGTTGTTTTCCCTCCGTGATTACGGCGCGAGTGGTTGGTCAGCCCAAAGTCTATGTTTATTAAAATGAACATCGCAAGGCCGTTTGCCGGCGTTATGTCAAATATATTGAAACTTCATGGGCGGCTGGTTTAGGGTGGCGGATGCCTTGGGCCGAATAGCAGGCTGGCCGGGCAGAATTCCTGACAGCGCCCGCGAAGAACGCGGGTGTCGTATCAATAAGAGGAGGACATTCGCATGACCACCCTGACCCGTGCCGACTGGGAACAACGTGCCCGCGACCTGAAAATAGAAGGCCGCGCTTATATCAATGGCGAATACACCGACGCCGCCTCTGGCGAGACCTTCGAGTGCATCAGCCCGGTCGATGGCCGTCTGCTGGGCAAGATTGCCAGCTGTGACGCCGCCGACGCCCAGCGCGCCGTGGAAAACGCCCGCACCACCTTCAATTCCGGTGTCTGGTCGCGCCTGGCGCCGACCAAACGCAAATCCACCATGATCCGTTTCGCCGGCCTGCTCAAGCAGCACGCCGAAGAGCTGGCCCTGCTTGAAACTTTGGACATGGGCAAGCCGATCAGCGATTCCCTGCACATCGACGTTCCCGGCGCGGCGCAAGCTCTGAGCTGGAGCGGCGAAGCCATCGACAAGATCTACGACGAAGTCGCTGCAACCCCGCACGATCAACTGGGCCTGGTGACCCGTGAGCCGGTTGGCGTGGTCGGTGCCATCGTGCCGTGGAACTTCCCGCTGATGATGGCGTGCTGGAAGCTGGGTCCTGCGCTGTCCACCGGTAACTCGGTGATTCTCAAACCGTCGGAAAAATCGCCGCTGACGGCGATTCGCATCGCTGAACTGGCTGTCGAAGCCGGCATCCCGAAAGGCGTGCTGAACGTATTGCCGGGTTACGGTCACACAGTCGGCAAGGCCCTGGCCCTGCACAACGACGTCGACACCCTGGTATTCACTGGTTCGACAAAAATCGCCAAGCAGCTGCTGATCTACTCCGGCGAGTCGAACATGAAGCGCGTCTGGCTCGAAGCCGGCGGCAAGAGCCCGAACATCGTGTTCGCCGATGCGCCGAACMTGCAAGACGCTGCCGAAGCGGCTGCCGGTGCCATCGCCTTTAACCAGGGCGAAGTTTGCACTGCCGGTTCGCGCCTGCTGGTGGAGCGTTCGATCAAGGATAAATTCCTGCCGCTGGTGATCGAGGCGCTGAAAACCTGGAAGCCGGGCAACCCGCTGGACCCGGCGACCAACGTTGGCGCGCTGGTCGATACCCAGCAGATGAACACCGTGCTGTCCTACATCGAGTCCGGCCATGCCGACGGCGCCAAGCTGGTGGCCGGAGGCAAGCGTACGCTCCAGGAAACTGGCGGYACTTACGTTGAGCCGACGATTTTCGACGGTGTGAGCAACGCGATGAAAATCGCCCAGGAAGAAATCTTCGGCCCGGTACTGTCGGTCATTGCATTCGACAGCGCCGAAGAGGCCATCGCGATCGCCAACGACACGCCGTACGGCCTGGCCGCTGCGGTCTGGACGGCCGACATCTCCAAGGCTCACCTCACTGCCCGAGCACTGCGTGCCGGTAGCGACTTCAATGTTGAATGTTGTACCGCTATCGCGAGCAAGCTCGCTCCCACAGTGTTTTGTGTTGTACATAAAAAATATCCACAGGAGCGTGGAACATGCGTTGGGCGACTTATTTCGCCGTTTTGGCATCTGTCCTGAGTGTCGGCCTGGCCCTGGGTGTCAGCATGCCGCTGGTGTCCTTTCGTCTGGAGAGTTGGGGCTACGGCTCGTTTGCCATTGGTGTGATGGCGGCGATGCCGGCCATCGGCGTCCTGTTGGGGGCGAAAATCTCCAGTCATTTGGCGGCGCGCTTCGGTACGGCCAATCTGATGCGCCTGTGCCTGTGGGCCGGGGCGGTTTCGATCGGTTTGCTGGCGCTGTTGCCGAGCTATCCGATCTGGTTGGTGTTGCGGCTGATGATCGGGGTGATCCTGACCCTGGTATTCATCATCGGTGAAAGCTGGATCAATCAACTGGTGGTCGAGCAATGGCGCGGGCGGCTGGTGGCGCTGTATGGCAGCAGCTACGCACTGAGTCAGCTGGCCGGGCCGGTGTTGCTGGGCTTCCTTGGCACCGAGCACGATTATGGTTTTTGGGTCGGCGTCGGTTTACTGATGGCTGCTCCGTTTCTGTTGCTGGGGCGCAGTGGTGCACCGAGCAGCGAGGCCAGCAGCGTGACCTTGAGTGATTTGCTCGCGTTCTGTCGTGGCCTGCCGGCGATTGCCTGGGCGGTGTCGCTGTTCGCCGCGTTCGAGGCGATGATTCTGACGCTGTTGCCGGTCTATTGCCTGCGCCAGGGCTTCACCACGGAGATCGCCCTGGCGATGGTCAGTACAGTGGTGGTCGGCGATGCAGTGCTGCAATTGCCGATTGGTGCGTTGGCCGATCGCTTGTCACGCCGTGCGTTGTTTACCGGCTGCGCAGTCGTCTTGCTGCTGTCGAGTCTGGCGATTCCGATGCTGATCGACACATTGCTGATCTGGCCGCTGTGGGTGTTGTTCGGCGCCAGCGCTGGCGGGTTATTCACCTTGTCGTTGATCCTGATCGGCGAGCGTTATCGCGACGATGCGCTGGTGCGGGCTAACGCCCACATCGCCCAGCTGTGGGGGATTGGTTGTCTGATCGGGCCGCTGTTGGCGGGCGCCGGCAGCCAGTGGATCAGCGGTCATGCGTTGCCGTTGCTGATGGCGGTGGGGGCCTTGGGCGTATTGATCGTGGTGTCGCGGCAAGGTGCGTTTGGGGCGATTGTCGAGCCGGCCTAGAGCATTTTCTCCAGCCCAACCGTATTGCTCAGCCACGCATTGAATCGCCGCCACGAACTACCTGGCTCCTTGGTCAGGGTGTGCATTTTTCCGTCGTCTTCGGTGGTCCAGACGATCTGATCGTTTTCCAGCTCCACCTGATAACTCAGGGCCGGTGCCATGCCCTGCAACGCCAGTTCACGGACCTGTGCGGCCAATTCCGGGCTGTCCACCAGCACGCCGACTTCGGTGTTCCACAGCACCGAGCGCGGATCGAAATTGAAAGAGCCGATAAAGGATTTCTGCTGGTCGAAGATCATCGCCTTGCTGTGCAGGCTGGAGTCAGAGCTGTGATAGGCGCTGCTGGAAAACAGATGCGGCCCGCTACCGCTGCCGCCGCCCTCACCGGGCTGGCTACGCAATTCGTAGAGCTTCACGCCGTGCTCCAGCAGCGCCCTGCGATAGGGGGCGTAGCCACCGTGTACGGCGGGAACGTCCGTGGCTTCCAGTGAATTGGTCAGCAAACTCACGGAAACGCCGGCATCGGCGCGCCCGGTCAGGTACACCAGTCCCGGCTGGCCGGGCACAAAGTAGGCCGAGATCATGATCAGTTCTTTGCTGACGTTGTTGAGTTCAGGTGCCAGTTGCGTGGTCAGCAGCAACTGCGGATCGGGCTCGCCCTTGGCCAGTACCTTGCTCGGCGCATCCCACAATGCCTGGTTCCAGGCCCAGATCAGTTCGCGGCGCCAGATGTCCAGGCGCGGGTGGGTGGTGAAGGTCATCAAGTGTTTGTAGAGCGCGTGATTTTGTTTTCGCGTTTCCGCCAGGGACTCTTCCAGCCGGGTGCGGGTGTTTTCCAGGTCCTGGGGGGAAGGTTTGCTCGACAGGAACTCGTCGATCGGCTTGCTCAGGGCGCTGTTCCAGTACTGGTCGAAACTGTGCCCGAGTTGCTCGGCAACCGGACCGACACTGAGCATGTCGATGTCGGTGAAATTCATGTTGGGCTTGGCATCGTAATACTCGTCCCCCAGATTGCGTCCTCCGACGATGGCCATGCTGTTGTCCGCCAGCAACAGCTTGTTGTGCATGCGTCGATGTTGTTGCGACAGATTGAACAGCCGGCCCACGGTACGGGTCACGCCGGTGCTGCGACCAAGATTCAGCGGATTGAACACGCGGATCTGGATTTTCGGATGCGCGGCGAGGGTGGCGATGACCCGGTCCAGGCCGTCGCTGGCGGTGTCGTCGAGCAGTACCCGCACCCGTACGCCCCGATCGGCAGCTTTTAGCAATTCCTCGATCAACATGCGCGTGCTGATGCCGTCGTGCACGATGTAGTACTGCAAATCGAGGCTGCTTTGGGCATTGCGTATCAGTTCGGCACGGGCGGTGAAGGCCTCGGTGCTGTCCGATAGCAGGCGAAAGCCCGATTGCCCCTTGTAAGGTGCAGCCTGTGCCTGGACCGAGCGACCGAATGCCGAGTCTGAAGCCGGTAGCGCCTGGCTCGGTACACGCTGAACGTCGAAGCTGGAGCAACCGCCCAGGAACGTGGCGAGCAGCAAAAGAGCAAGCAGGGGCTTTCTGGCTCTCACGTAGGATCGTTCCGTTTGGCGGCGCAGTTAGGCATATGGACGCTGATTCCCGAATAAAAGTCAGTCGCTCAGCTGATCGGTTTCCGCCAGCAGTTTGAACGCTGTCGCACCGACCTTGCGCACCGCGTCTTCGATCTGCGGTGTTGGTTTGGCAGCGTAGTTCATGCGCAGGCAATTGCGGTACTTGCCCGAGGCGGAGAAGATGCTGCCCACGGCAATCTGTACGCCCTGGTCGTGCAGGGCACGATTCAGTTTCAGGGTGTCGAAGCCGTCCGGCAATTCCACCCACAGCATGAAACTGCCTTGCGGACGACTGGCACGGGTGCCGGCCGGGAAGTAGCGGCTTACCCAATCGATCATCAGGTCGCGATTGCGTTGGTATTGCGTGCGCATCCGCCGCAAATGCGGCTCGAAATGGCCGCCCTTGAGAAATTCGGCGATGGCGATCTGCGGTTGTGGCGCGGTGGAGCCGGTGCTGATGTATTTCATGTGCAGCACCCGTTCCAGATAACGGCCCGGCGCGACCCAGCCGATACGCAGGCCCGGCGCCAGGGTCTTGGAAAACGAACTGCACAACAGGACGCGACCGTCCTCGTCGAAGGATTTGATCGTGCGCGGGCGTGGATAGGTATAGGCCAGTTCGCCATACACATCGTCCTCGATGATCGCCACGTCAAACCGTTGCGCGAGCGTCAACAACGCACGTTTGCGCGACTCGGGCATGATGTAGCCCAACGGGTTGTTGCAGTTGGGGGTCAGCTGTATGACCTTGATCGGCCACTGCTCCAGCGCCAGTTCCAGCGCTTCGAGGCTGATGCCGGTCAGTGGATCGGTGGGGATTTCCAGGGCTTTCATGCCCAGGCCCTTGAGGGTCTGCATGGCACCGTGAAAGCTCGGCGAGTCCACCGCCACAATGTCCCCCGGCTCGCAAGTCGCGCGAATGCTGGTGGACAGCGCTTCATGGCATCCAGTGGTGACCACCAGATCGCTGGCGCCCAACTGGCAGCCGGAATCGAGCATCAGGCGAGCGATTTGTTCGCGCAGTTCGAGGTTGCCGTGGATATTGTCGTAATACAGGCCAGGCATATCCTGCCGCCGGCTGATTCGCGCCAGGTCACGCAGCAGAGGCTTCATGGTCGGACTGGTGATATCCGGCATGCCGCGCCCGAGTTGCACCACATCTTTGCGTGGTACGGCGCGGATCAATTCCAGCACCTGATCCCATTGCGAAATGTCCACCGGCCTTTGAGCCGGGCGGCCGACTGCCGGCAAGTCCGGCAATTCGCGACTGGCCGGAACGAAGTACCCGGACTTGGGTCGTGGCATGGCCAGCCCGCTGTCCTCCAGCACCCGATAGGCCTGCTGCACCGTGCTCAGGCTGACGCCGTGCTCGACACTCAGCGCCCGTACCGAGGGCAGCCGGTCACCGGGGCGATAGAAGCCCTGTTCGATACGTGTGCCGAGCAACTCGGCGAGGTTGACGTAAAGGGTCATGATGCAGCCTCGATTGGTGGGATTCGGTTAACCAGTACAGATCAGGCAAGAAATCAGGATTCAGTGGCGGAATCGACAAAACTGTATTGAGTTAATACAGTTGTTTTGAATCTGTAATGCTTTTTCGCGCCCGCGCATCATGGAACCTCTGGCTACCCAAGTAAACAGGAGCATCCAAGATGAACGGTTTGAGCGATGTGCGGCTGACGTTACACAGTCAGGAACTGGCGGCAGGGCAGAACAACGGCACGCGGGAGGCGGGCATGCACAATGTGTCGTCCGGCCAGAGTCGTTGGGATCAGTTCTGGCGTCGGCTGCACACGCGCAAGGCGTTGCTGGCGCTGACGGTCGACCAGCTCAAGGATATCGGGCTGACGCGGGAGCAGGCGCGAGAGGAGGGGCTGAAGCCTTTCTGGAGGATCTGAGTTTTGCGACGGCCTCCCGGGCCTCTTCGCGGGCAAGCCCGCTCCCACAGGTTTCGGCGGTGTACACACATCTTGTGAACACTATCAATC
>NZ_JBGCUL010000323.1:0-4835 GCF_054177685.1 Pseudomonas sp. P5_A2_2 | reverse complement strand
CTGTAACCACGGGCACAGCTACTGAAGTGGTTGGAGCGGGTGCAGCAGCTAGGGCACGCAGGCGGGCCAGTTCTTCCTGGTCACGTTGATACTGTGCGTCGCGTTCACGCTGTTGGCGTTGCTGTGCTTCCATGTCGCGGCGCTGCTGGTCCAGCTCGTCCTGCTGTTGCTTCAAGCGCTTGCGGTCTTCTTCGGCGCGTTGCTTGCGCAACTCCTCTGCTTCCGCGTCGGCAATGCGCCGCTTCTCGCGCAGCTCGTCGAGTTCCTTCTGCTGGGCCAGCAGCTTGGCGGCAGCCTCTTCTCGTTCAACGGCAGATTTGTGTAACGTTTCAAGCTGATCAATGGCGTTGTCGCGAGCGATGGTGCCTTCAGCTTCGAACTCGGCATATTCTTCGGGCAGGATCACCGATTCCTTGACGCCTTGCAGAATGCTTGCGACATCTGCAGCGCTACGGCTTGCGTATGCGGCAGCGACGGAACTGAAGCGGGTTATCTTCACCCGGATGGCTTCGACACGTTCAGCTTCGACACGCTCGCGCTCGGCCTTGGCGTCAGCTACACGCTTTTCTTCGGCCTTGATTGCTTCGTCAACAGGCACCTCTATCGCCAAGACTCGATCCTTCAGCACCTCGCCGAATTCCTTAACCTGATTGACGCGAGCCTGGGCATCCTTGACCTTCTGCTGATAGGGAATCAGCGCCGTCTTGGTGGTGTTCGCCAGGGCATAGCGCACGTCGCGGATATCGACGCGAACTTCCTTCGCATTCGCCAAGCCTTCGCTGGTCGAGCAATCAACGACCAGCTTTCCGTAAGTGGTCTCCAGACGAACGATCTGCTCCTCGTGCGGCCGATATTCAGCGATGTCGGTGACGGCAACCGCAGCGACTACAGGTGTTTGTGCGTCGTCGGTTTCGCTCATTTCGAGCGATTCTTGTGCGAGTGCTTGTTTAGTATTTGCGGACATGACAACTCCTTGCCGCGCGGTGCGCAGCCTTGAAGGGTGTGGGGGTTATTGAGTGACGCAATCAGCAAGGGCGCTGAGCAGCATCAGGAAAGCGAAGACGGTGATGGCGGGAAAGGAACCGCGCCAGATGAGCAGGCGCCTTGCCCGCTGTCGCTGAGTCATGACAGCCGCGCGATGAGCATCCCGCGCCGAGACTGGATCTTGATGCGGGTTGGCAGATCAGCGACCAGAAAAAAGCCCTGTCGGTGCAGGGCTTCGGTCATTGCTTTGGCGTTGCGGGCGATGATGGTCATGCTGCGACTCCCTGCTTGATCGATGCGTTGTAGGTGGCGTAGATCTGGTCAATGCGCGCCCTGTAGTGCCGGTGCTCGCCTTCAGTGATGACGCGCAGCAGGAAGGCCAGGGTGATGGCCGATGTCGCCGCTGAGCTGGCGTTGGGTTTGCCGAGGTCGCGGATCATGTTGTCGATCTCGCCCTCGATCCAGGTAGTCGCCGTCTGGTGATTGCGTTGCTCAACGTTCATGTGCGCCTCCGCTGGGTGGGCAGACCATTTCCATTTTTGCCATGGCCAGGCCGATGCGCCGCTTGAGGCTCTTTCGCTCTTGCAGCAAGCGCGCTTCCCGATCGGCCAACGCTTGAGTGCGGATCTGCTCGGCAGCTTCGTAGTCGTGGAATTCTTCGGGATTCGATTTCTTCTCGCGCCCCCAAGCGTCGTGGCGCCTGTCCCACTCTCGGGCCTGAGCACTGTCTGCATAGCTGGTTGCCATGGTCGCCTCCAAGAGTGGCGGGTGTTGATCCAACAAAACCCGGCTGCACTCATCCATTCCGCTGGTTGCCGTTGGGCGCGGAGGGGAGTGCATGCGGGTGGTGTCGGGAGAGAGTTGCCCAGGCCCGCTGCTGGCGACGGCCTGGGTGTGCAGCATCGAGTTGTCTTCTGCGCGAGGGTGGCCTACCGGAATCCCGGCCGATGCGCGGTGACATCGACGACCTACTGTCCGCTGCCTGCCAGGTGTTGGACGCAGCCTTCAGGCTTGCCGCGCCACGCGGGTGAATCGCTTACTGGTACATGGCTGCCAATCCTCCGTGTTGGGTGAGCTGAACAATGCAGGTGGCCGGTATAAGCCGGAGATYCGTCCGCACTGGCTGTAGGGATGTGGGTTCATCAGCCGTGAGTAATTGATAGGTCGCTGATGATGCAGATCGAGGCGTCTTCAGGGTCGGTCGTTTCGGAGTAATCGATCTGGTTGTAAACGCCACCGTGGAAGGCGAGCGTTTTCGTGTCCCAGGTACTGTCGAGACGCATGAATGCGGAAGTGGATTTGGCGCCGTTGCAACTCGCCGACACCGAAACGGCACCGTTTGCATTCGCGTGAATGTTGATTTTGAACAGTGCACCCAGCGGCACGTTTTCCAGCACCGTTGAGTTAACTGGGTCGTCTTGCAGGTAGCTCGACCGGAACCCCATGGTGATTTTGCCCTTGTTCCAAAACACCTTCACTGGAGGGCGTTCGGAACCCTGTACATGAATCTGGCCAATCACCACTTTCTGCAGCGAGTTGACTTTCGTTAGTCGCATTTCTTGCAAGCTCCAGTGATCGGCGGCGCTGGAGAACAGCCAATAACCGGGTTCCTTCCACTCGCAGCGCGTACGTTTTGTGCTCTTGCTTGAGGCGCCAAGGGTTGGCGCGGTCATCTGAAGCGAACCGTCGGGAAGCATCGATACGACGTCAGGGCATTCGATCAGTGCACGCCACCCGATCAGTTCCAGGGCGATCGGGTTGGTCTCGGAAATAGGAAGCGGGGTGGCGATGGTGTAGTTGCTGATGTCTACAGTCATGGGTCGATCCTTTAGTTCATTTGATGTCACCTTGCTCTGTTGAGCCTTTCGTTTGATGCAGGCCTACATCCCGCTGCCCACTCAGTGAATGGGCAGAGGTGATGCATTCAGCCTTCACAAGACCATTGATGGTGGTTTGCATGCTCTTCGCTGCAGAACGGCAGGTTCTGCTGACGAACGTATTTCTTGTTGCGCACTTGGTCGCATTCCCGATCGATGATGTTTTTGTCGATCACTGGGTCAGCGGGCTGACCGCAGCGAGTGCATTTCGTAGGCGCCGCTGTCGCTGGCTCACTCATGGCTGTTGCTCCGGTTGTTTTCCCAATGCACCCGGGCAACCAGGTGCATCAGTGAAATGTTCCGTTCCTGCTGGCTCTGCTTATCGGGTCATTCACGCGGTTTGAGCATTTCGCTCTAGTCAGCTGTCGAGGTGATCCTCGCGTTGGTAGCCTTTCGGGGCTATCTGATCTCCGGTCGCCGTAGAGGCAGTGCCGTCTTTGTTCGTATTGCGCTGATTGTTAAAGAGCGGTCAGGCCCTTTGAGGCCCTTCGCAGTGGTTGTGTGTCGCTGCGATGGGTGTAAATTAGCAATCGCTAATTGGCCCGTCAATAGCAAATGCTAAATAATTTACGCGCGGTGATTACGCGCTATTCAACTGTCGGTTCCTGGGTGGTTACATTTCAGTAAATGTCCGGCTATGATCTCTCTGTCACTGTATGAATATACAGCTATATAGGGAAGGATTTGGAATGGCGAAGAAGCAGGCTAAACCGGCAGAACGGCAGGAAATGAGCGGCATTGAGCGGCTTGGCCTGAGGGTTTCATCAATGATCAACCACCCGATCGCGCAAGATCAGCGCTGGGTGACGATTCACCGCCTGGATACGGACGGAGATCGGGAATGGGAAGAGGTTATGGGCTTGCTATCCGAAACGGACGGCATAGACATGACGTTCAACGATGATGAGTCGGTTACGTTGAAGTGGGAAGCGTCATCGGAGAACGATCACCAGGTTGAAGTGCATGACGAGTTCTTGGCAGTGGAGGAGGTCGCGCCTTTCTGACAGGCAAAGAAAAGCCCGCTTTTATGGCGGGCCGCAGATTCAGATCGGGAAGGGCACTACAAGAAGCCCGGCGCTGGGCCGGGCTATTAGGCAATAAATACCAGAGTGCGTATCAGGCAGCCCTTTCTGCATTCTCCTCCCAGCTTTTCTGCAGGATGCTGGACTGTAGAATGTTGGACGCGGCAAGAGAAATACGCTTGATGCGTACATCCTCTCCACTCAACGGTTCTGTCCTGGTCTCGCAATCGAGGGTACAGTTCTGCCGTAGACTTATCATCGCGTGACTTGGAATGGGCCCGCTAGTAAGCGCTTGAAGCTGCTTAAGTCGATGCGTAAGTCGGCGATGACCTACGATCATTTGATATGGCTTAGCCTTTTCATCGGCATCAAGCCAAAATGAGTAGGCGAGATCTTCCAAGTCGGATAACGCTTTTACACAATCATCAATGGAATCGTGTATATCCTTCACTCGTGCCAGATTTCTAGAGTTTGCTGCGTTTACCCGCCACCCAATAATGGTGACTATTAAACCAAACATCGCAAACAAGATACTTATAATCCAGAATGCAACTTGAAATGTGCTAGATACCATACCTATTCCTTTAGAGCCTGTATGGCATCGTTTATGTATTCGGAAACTTCCACTATCAGAGAGGGATCTTCTTCCGAAACCAAATTTTCAATGATCCCCCTCATAGTTTGCTCTGCAACTCCTAGCCTAACGAGACCGCCGAAGGCCTCTTCGAGGAAAGATGAGCCATATCCGGCAGTTCCATCCAGATGTATACGAAAAGTTTCGTTTGGTGAGTCTTGAATTGCTTTATATAAAACTTCATCTCTGAAGCGTTCACCTGAATTCGGGCCGATTGATTCTTTTCTCGGTCCCGGAAATTCACTAAAGCTTTTAACGTAAATATCTTTCATTTTTGCAAATCCTTCACTTGGATTGCCCATTCAACAAGCGTACCAC
>NZ_JBGCUL010000322.1:0-4837 GCF_054177685.1 Pseudomonas sp. P5_A2_2 | reverse complement strand
GTTCCGGGTGCGGTGCATCCTTGAGCAGTACCAGCGTATCGAACCACACCGGCGCGCCTTCCTTGGGCAAGCTGTAGGCGATCTTCACGCCGTTGCCGGCCTGCTCGGCGGTGTTCTTGGCTTCGAGCATCGCGCCGGACCAGCCCACCGCCACGCAGATATTGCCGTTGGACAGGTCGCTGATGAACTTCGACGAGTTGAAGTAGGCGATGTGCGGGCGCAGTTTGAGTAGCAGCGCTTCGGCCTTCTTGTAGTCCTCGGGGTTGGTGCTGTTGGGTGGCAGGCCGAGGTAGTGCAGGGCAACCGGCAGCATCTCCGACGGCGAGTCGAGCATGGCCACGCCGCATTGGCCGAGTTTGGCCAGGTTCTCCTCCTTGAACACCAGATCCCAGGAATCCACCGGCGCCTTGTCACCCAGCGCTGCGCGGACTTTGTCGATGTTGTAGCCGATGCCGTTGGTGCCCCACAGGTAGGGCACGGCGTACTGGTTACCCGGATCGTTGTTGGCGAGTTTCGCCAGCAGGTCGGCGTCCATGTTCTTGAAGTCCGGCATCTGCGCCCGGGGCAATGGCGCCAGGGCACCGGCCTTGATCAGCGTGGGCAAACTGAAATTGCTCGCCACCACCACGTCGTAGCCGCTGCGGCTGGTGAGCAACTTGCCTTCCAGCACTTCGGCGCTGTCGAAGGTGTCGTAGACCGGCGCAATCCCGGTGTCACGCTTGAAGTCCTGCAAGGTGGTGGGGCCGATGTAGTCGTACCAGTTGTACACGTGCACCGTCGGGGCCTCGACCGCAAAAGCCGACAGCGAAACCGCCAGACAGGCGCCAAACCCCAGATTGAAATACAAGCGGTGACGACTCATGATGCGGCACTCCTGGCCTGTTGCGGCCGGTGGTAATCAGGAGTTTGCAGCGTATCGACCGGGGTGGCCTTCACCCATTCCCATCATGGGTTACTCGAAAGGGGTAGTGCGTGGACGCGTTGTTGAAAGAGTTGCCGGTGCACCAGGGGCTGGCGCGGGTCTTCACGGCGGTGGGGCGGGACGGTTTCTGGCGTGCGTTGGTCGATACCCTGCGCTTGCTGGTGCCGCTGGACAACGCGCTGGTAGCGCTGATGCGCCCGGGGCATGTGCCGCGCCTGCTGATCGATTTCGATGCCAAGGGCAGCCCTGACGAGCATGAAGAACTGGCGGACTACAGCGCCGGCATGTACCTGCTCGACCCGTTCTACCAAGCCGCTTGCGCGGGCATCGCCGACGGCTTGCACAGCCTCGAATCGGTGGCCCCCGACCAGTTCCAGTACAGTGAGTACTACCTGAGTTACTTCAGCACCGTGGTCGGTGGCGACGAGTTGCAGTTCATGGTCAACGTCGACGGCGCCGTGCTCGGCCTGTCCCTCGGGCGTTCGACGCGCTTCAGCCTCGAGGAGCAGGGCCGCTTGCTGTGCGTGCGTGACTGGGTGCTGGCAGCAATGCACCGACACCTGGATTTGCTGCCGCCGGAAGGGCCGGCAGCTGAATCACCGGCCGGCGACCTGGCGACCTTGCTCGATCGCTTCGACGCACGCCTGACGCTGCGCGAGATCGAAACAGCGCGGCGGATTCTCCAGGGCTTCTCCAGCAAGGCCATCGCCCAGCAAATGGGCATCTCCCCGGAGACGGTGAAAGTGCACCGGCGCAACCTCTATCACAAGCTCAACGTGAACGGGCATGGCGAGTTGTTTGCGTTGGTGTTGCAGCCGCGTTGAACACCTGTGGGAGCGAGCTCGCTCCCACATGGATCTACGGTATAGATCCGAAAGTAGTGAATCAGTCTCGCTGCCGAAACACCAACGCCTTCAACCCACATTCAATATCCGCATCCGGAAACTCCGGCGGGTTCTCCAGCCGCTGCTCGAACCGCAGGCTTGGTGCCTCACGAGTCACGCCATCAATCAGGAAATCGGCGCCAAACGCCGGGTCGTTCATGCAGGCCAGTACGGTGCCTTGAGGGCTGAGCAATTCCGGCAACCGGCGCAGCACACGCTGGTAATCCTTGGTGAGCAGGAAACTGCCTTTCTGGAACGACGGCGGGTCGATGATCACCAAGTCGTACGGCCCCTTGCCAATCACCTTGCCCCAGGATTTGAACAGGTCGTGACCGAGGAAGCTGACCTTGCTCATGTCGTGGCCGTTGAGCCGGTGGTTGTCGCGGCCACGGTTCAAGGCCGGGCTCGACATGTCGAGGTTGACCACATGCGTCGCGCCGCCTTCGATAGCGGCCACCGAGAAGCCGCAGGTGTAGGCGAACAGGTTCAGCACCCGTTTGCCCCCGGCATTGGCGCGGACCCAATCGCGGCCGTAGCGCATGTCGAGGAACAGCCCGGTGTTCTGCTTGCGGCCCAGGTCCACCCGGTACTTCAACCCGCCTTCGGTGATGGTCATTTCCTCGATGACCTCCCCGAGCAGCCATTCGGTGGTGCTTTGCAGCAGGTAGCGGTGTTGCAACAGCAGCGTGTGGGCACCGGATTTTGCCCACTGCTCAGACTGGGTGATCGCCATCAGCACCTGCTTCAGGTCTTCCAGCTGCGCCGCTTCCGGCTCCTTGAACAGCGCCACCAGCACCACGCCTTGCAACCAGTCCACAGTCACTTGCTCCAGCCCTGGCCAGCAGCGGCCACGGCCGTGGAACAGGCGGCGGGTTTCGGCGGGGGCGGCCGCCAGGGCGGTCAGCAGATGCTGGTTGAGGGTGGCGAGGGCTTCAGGGTTCATCGGGTCGGGTCGGTCATTTGTGGGGGCGGCATTTAACCATAGTTGCGCACTGGACGGACCACCATAGAACCCTGTGGGAGCGAGCTTGCTCCGGGCGGCGTTCCGACGATAGCGGTGGGTCAGTCAACTTCGATGTTGAATGTAATGCCGTCATCGCGAGCAAGCTCGCTCCCACAGGTTTTCCGGTGCTCGTCAGGAACGAGTTATCACGATTAATTTAACTTTACGTGAGGATTTGGCGATCTCCGCGCTCCCATACTCGGCTCCAACGAACAACAACAAACCGGGAGCCGAACATGTCGCAGAGCACTGCTTCACCCAAGTCCACTCATCCATGCTGGCTACGGCTGACCCATTGGCTCAACGCCTTGGCGGTGCTGGTGATGGTCACCAGCGGCTGGCGCATCTACAACGCCTCGCCGATCTACGAATTCAGTTTTCCCAAGTCGATCACCCTCGGCGGCTGGCTAGGCGGTGCGCTGCAATGGCATTTCGCGGCGATGTGGTTCCTGGCGATCAACGGCCTGATCTACCTGGCCTTCAATCTGTTCAGCGGGCGCCTGAAGCGACGCTTCTTTCCGGTTTCGCCCAAAGGCGTACTGCACGACCTGTGGGACGCCTTGCGCGGAAAACTCGGACACGCCGACCTCAGCCAATACAACCAGGTGCAACGGGTGGCGTACCTGTTCGTGATGGTCGACATCATTCTGCTGGTGCTTTCCGGGCTGGTGTTGTGGAAGTCGGTGCAGTTCCCGCTGTTGCGTGAATTGCTGTTCGGTTATGAAGGCGCGCGCCGTGTGCACTTTTTCGCCATGGCACTGTTGGTGGCCTTCGTGGCGGTGCATCTGCTGATGGTCGCGCTGGTTCCGAAAACGCTGTTGGCCATGATCGTCGGCCGCAAGGAGCAGGTATGAAAAAGCGCATTCAGGTCCCCGGGCTGGACGAGGCTTCGATCCTCGGCGACGCCCGCAAGATCCTCGCCCCGCAAATCGAAGACCGCTCGCGCCGCTCGTTTCTGCTGCGTGGTTTGACCCTCGGCGGCGTGGCCATGCTGTCCGGCTGCAACATCACCGACAACGAAAGCGTCGAGACTGCGTTGTCGTCCATGTCGCGCTTCAACGATCGGGTACAGGGCTGGCTGTTCAACCCCAATGCGATGGCGCCGACCTATCCGGCGTCGATGATCACCCGGCCGTTTCCCTTCAATGCCTTTTACGGCATCGACGAGGCGCCGGTGGTGGAGGAGGAGGGCTATCGCCTGGAAGTCACCGGCCTGGTCGCCGACAAACGTAGCTGGCGCCTCGAAGAGCTGCGCGCCATGGCCCAGACCGAGCAGATCACCCGGCACATTTGCGTCGAAGGCTGGAGCGCCATCGGGCGTTGGGGCGGCGTGCGCTTCAGTGACTTCCTCCAGCGCATCGGCGCTGACACCGATGCCAAATACGTCGGTTTCAAATGCGCCGACGACTACTACACCAGCATCGACATGGCCACCGCGCTGCATGCGCAGACTCAGTTGACGCTGACTTACGACGGCGCTGTGCTGCCCCGCGAGTATGGCTTCCCGATGAAGCTGCGCATGCCCACCAAGCTCGGCTACAAAAATCCCAAACACATCCAGGCGATTTTCGTCACTAACACCTATCCGGGTGGCTACTGGGAAGACCAGGGCTACAACTGGTTCGGTGGCAGCTGATGAACGCCCGAAACATTCACCGCCCGCAAACCCGTGCTCCAAGGAGATTCATCATGAAAAAGTTGACCACTGTTGTTCTGTCCATGTGCCTGGCCGTTGGTGCTGCCTCTGTGTTCGCAGCTGACACGATGAGCAACGACAGCATGAGCAAGGATGCGATGTCCAAGGACGCCATGTCCAAGGATGCGATGTCCAAGGATGCGATGAAAAAAGACGCGATGAAGAAGACCGATTCCATGTCCAAGGACGCCATGTCCAAAGACAGCATGTCCAAGGACGCGATGAAAAAAGATGCAATGTCCAAGGATGCGATGAAGAAAAGCGAAATGTCGCAGTAAGTCCAAGCACCGCAGACCCTGTGGGAGCGAGCTTGCTCGCGATGAGGGCATGAC